>JAZGGT010000466.1:0-8208 GCA_036480555.1 Bacteroidales bacterium
GTGTCATGTCAGCTGGAGCAATGAAATTTCTGCTGTACCCTACCGATTCTCCTTTCCTGACAGGTTTGACCTGGGATATAATACTCTTGAGTGTACTGACAGGTCTGAGTTCTTCATAAATATGCTGGCTGATCCCATACAGGCCGATACCCAGTCTGACCATGTCAAAGCTGGCCTCAGGGAACCTTTCAATACCTGCTGTATTAAGTATATGCCTGAGGATCTTGTAGTGATATTGTTCCTGTATCCTGGAACTCATCCGTTTAAATTTCTCTATCTGCTCCATGGTGAATGGATCATTTGCAGCTTCGTCAGCAGTCCCCAGATGCGAAAAGACCGACATGATCCTGACATTGGGGTGCTGCTGAAATATCTCAAACAGCTGATCCAGCTCCTCCTCCCTGAAACCCAGACGGTTCATCCCGGTCTCCAGTTTCAGGTGAACGGGATAGGACACAAGATTCCTTTTAGCCAGGGCCCCAAGAAAAGTGAACAGGCTCCTGAAATTGTAAATTTCCGGCTCCAGATCATGATCCATCATCAGGTCAAAACCTGAGACCTCAGGGTTCATTACCAGGATGGGGAGATGTATACCTGCATCCCGCAGGACTATGCCTTCGTCCACATAGGCAACACAGAGATAATCCACCCGCTGGTATTGCAGGGCATTGGCAATTTCCTGTGAGCCGCTTCCGTATGAAAATGCCTTTACCATAACCATGATCCGGGCGCTTGTTTTTGACCGGTAGACATTCAGGTTATGGATTAGCGCATTCAGATCGATTTCCAGCAAGGTCCGATGATTCTTCTGCTGTAGCCGCCTGGTAATTTTTTCGAACCGGAAGGATCTGGATCCCTTTATCAGGATGGCCTCATTCCTGAAATCCTGTGTATCAAGGACCGACAGGAATTCAGCTGTGTTCAGATAGAACACTGCACCGGCAGGAAAATGCCTGTGTGACCTCATCAGTGCCGGACCGATGCCAATGAAACGCGATATGCCTTTTCGCTTTATCAGTCCAGATACCTCAGCATACAAGGTATCTTCCTCCTTCCCCGATTGCATGATATCCGACAGGATCAGCGTTTTGACCACATGCTGGCGCTGCTGGTTCAGGTAGTCAAGTGCAATGGACAGGGAATTCAGATCGGAATTATATGTATCATTGATGATGGTACAACCATGCAGGGCCTTTACCATCTCCAGTCTCATGGCTACAGGGTTCAGGTCAGCTATGCGTGACTGTATCACCACAGGAGGCATTTCGAGTAACAACATCAGGGAGACAACATGCATGGCATTCTCAATGGAAGCCTTGTCCTTAAATGGCAAAAACAATTCGAGGTTGATATCTCCGAAAATGATATCCAGCATGGTCCCATCCCCTGTCTCTTCGCGCTTCGATACCCTGACCTCGCTTTCTTTCCCGAAAGACCAGGTAAATAATTTCTCCGCTTTGAACTGCTTTCCGATATCATTGTTAACCACATCCTGCTCACTACAGTAAATTATTTTAGATGCATCTTTAAACAGGATAAGTTTTTGCCTTAGCTTTTCTTGAATATCCTTAAATCCTTCCTGATGGGCTTCCCCTATATTGGTAAATATCCCTATGGAAGGCCTGATAATGGCTTCCAGCTTGATCATTTCACCGGTACGGGAAATACCCGCCTCAAAAATTCCTGTTTCAGTATTTGGTTCCAGTAATAACACGGAAAGCGGCACTCCTATTTGTGAATTATAGCTTTTGGGACTCCTGACAATTTTCTGGTCCGGTGACAGGGCCTGGTTGATCCATTCCTTGACAATGGTTTTCCCGTTGCTACCTGTAATTCCGATGACCCTGCAGCCATGCCGGTTCCTGTGTGCTGCAGCCAGTTCCTGCAACGCCTTCAGGGAATCCTTAACCAGGATAAAGGATGCAGTTCTGTCCGGAGACGCGGGAAGTTCCTCGACAAGAAAGGCCCGTATACCGCGTTCTGTCAATTCGGAAATGAATGAATGCCCGTCATGGCGGTCTCCCCGTATGGCGACAAAAAGGGTTGCTTCGGGTTGGTGGACGGTCCGGCTGTCAGTACTGATGCCTCTTATCACCTCTTCCGGGGAACCCCTTAGTTCCCCACCAACCATGGCAGCTATTTCCCCCGTAGTATATTTATCCATTATTCAGTGCGGGCAACATTATAACATTTCCTGCATAGCGGTTCATAGAGATCTTTCTCACCCAGCAGTACAAGTTTATCGGCTTTAAGTTTCCTGTGCGTATGATGGGCCAGGTTCCCACACCTGACACATATGGCATGGACCTTTGTGACATATTCCGCAGTGGCAATGAGTGCGGGAATCGGACCAAAAGGCCTGCCCATGAAATCCATGTCAAGTCCCGCGACAACCACCCTGATGCCCTTATTGGCCAGGATATTGCATACTTCTATCAGTCCCATATCAAAAAACTGTGCTTCATCCACCCCGACCACATCCACATCGTTTGCCAGCAGTAGTATGTTCCCGGCTGTGGATACAGGTGTTGACCTGATAGAATTCTCATCATGTGAAATAACCTCATCCTCAGAATAACGTACATCAATCTGGGGCTTGAATATCTCTACCGCCTGCATGGCAATTGTGGCCCGCTTCAGACGCCTGATCAGTTCTTCGGTCTTACCGGAAAACATGGATCCGGTAATTACTTCGATCCATCCTCTTTTTTCCGTCTTATTTGCAGGTGTCTCGATGAACATGGGATAAGAAAATTGTATTTTTATCGTTATTTTTACAAAAATAATGCACATTTATGGAAAGCAAGTATAATATCACTGAAATAATCACCCAGGTTGCAGATATTGGAGAAATGATCAGCCGGATGAAAACAGAAGGTCCGGTTCCTTCCATAGAAATAGATATAGTCCTGGAGAAAATCAGGAACCTTTACACCGATGTTTCCAACCTGAAAGAGCTTAATCTTCCGGCAGCAAAACCGGTAAAAGTAAAAGATGAAAAACCGTCAAAGGTCCAGGTTGAAGAACCGGCCAAACAGGATAAGGTGCAGGAAGAGAAAACAGTGGTAAAGCCCGAAAATAAAGTAAGCGAAGAACCAGCCACCATTGCAGATAAATTCAAGGGGGGGAAAAAATTCATTAATGAAAGATTTGGTGATAATGGGAACAGGCAGGACCTGTCATCAAAACTTCAGTCCAAACCCATACAGGATATAGGAACATCCCTGGGCCTGAATGATCGTTTCAAACTGATCAACGAGCTGTTTAAAGGGGATAAGGACAGTTACCTGCGGACCATTGACATACTTGATGGTGCCAGCAACTTCAATGAAGCTTTCAACTACATCAGTACATCCTACGACTGGGACATGGAAGACGACTCTGTCCAAATGTTACTTGATCTGGTCAGAAGAAAATTCATAGTGAATAAGAATGAGTAAGCTTTACGTCGTTCCTACTCCCATCGGGAACCTGGAAGATATTACCCTCAGGGCTCTAAGGATACTGGGAGATGTCGACCTGATCCTGGCAGAAGATACCAGGAAAACCGTGATACTGCTCAGGAAACACAAGATCACCAAAAAAACCCTTTCACATCACAAATTCAATGAACACAGGTACGTTGACCTGCTCAGCGAAAGGATCTTAAACGGGGAGGTGATGGCCCTTGTTTCCGAGGCTGGCACTCCTGGGATATCCGATCCGGGATACCTGCTCATCAGGGAATGCATCCGAAAACAGGTTGAAGTGGAATGTCTGCCCGGCCCGGCTGCCTTTATCCCTGCCCTGGTGGCATCCGGACTTCCCTGTGACAGGTTCGTATTTGAAGGATTTCTCCCCCAGAAAAAAGGACGGCAAAAAAGACTGAATGAGCTTAAAGAAGAAACCCGTACCATCATCCTGTACGAATCCCCGCATAGAATCCGCAAATGCCTGCATCAGCTCATTGATATATTCGGAAAAAACAGAAAGGCCTGCCTGGCCAGGGAGCTTACCAAAATTCATGAAGAATTCACCAGGGGGACACTTGAGGAGATCCTGCTCAGGCTGGGAGATGCTGATCCAAAAGGGGAATGTATCATCCTGGTTGGAGGCAGGTAGCATCCGGCATGTACGATTTCGTACATATATTGCCTTATAACCGTTCACTTTTTAGCCAGAAATTTTTACTCCCATAGACATTATCTCATTGATTTTCTGTACTTTAATTACTTTGGCACAATTGATGGATTTATCATACGGGGTTTAATAACCTGGAGGTAAATCATGAAAACACTGGCTAAAACAATGTTTGTCCTGCTTATCCTTATGGCAGGCAGTCTTGGTATGCTGGGACAAACCTTAATGACATATTCCTCTGACATTCAAAGCGAAATTGAGCTGAGTGCAGTACACACTGCCAGCAATTACCAGTTTTATATGGAAGCGAAAATACACTTGGAGGATTGGATGATTGAACAAAGTGAGTGGAAGGATGAATCTAAGACGGTTCTCGCTTCTCTCGTAAAGGTAGATGCAGAACCTGAAATGCTTGCCGAGAGCTGGATGATCCAGCCATTTTTAACCGTTTCCCAGGACTGGGAGTTTCTTACGGAAGCGATAGAAGAACCAATTGTAGTTCGTAAATGGATGATATGTTGCGCTGACTGGAACCTTGAAACCAGGCAAGGCAGCTGGTTGAAAATCCCGGACATTACCATACGATAATGGTCTTAATCCCCTGCCCTGGATTCATAGTTATCCGGCAATTTCTTCTTTGTCTTTGCTCCTAACTCTTCGATCCGTTGTGCTCTTCGGATCAGGTTGCCTTTCCCCTCAGAAAGTTTATTAATGGCATCATCATAACTCTTTTGTGTAAGTTTCAGCCTGTTGCCCAGATCGTTCAGGTCAGACAGCAGGGCATAAAACTTATCCAGCAGATCCCCGCTCTGCCGGGCAATCTCAAGTGCATTCTTATTCTGGTGTTCCTGTCTCCACAGGCTGGCAATCATTTTCAGGGCAGCCAGCAGGTTGGTCGGGGAGATGAGCAGGATCCTCCTGTCGTAAGCGTAATTCCAGATTTCCGGATCTTCCTTGATGGCCACCAGGTAAGCTGGTTCAACCGGCAGGAACATCATGATGAAATCGAGGGACTGAACCTGGTAGATATCAAGATAATTCTTATTGCTCAGTTCAGTTATGTGGTTCCTGATGGAATTAAGGTGTTCCTTCAGATACTTCTCTCTGAGTTCCGGACCGGGGGCATCTACCAGCCTCTCATAGGCTGTCAGTGAGACTTTGGCATCGATGATGACGGAACGGTTTCCCGGGTA
Source organism: Bacteroidales bacterium (assembly GCA_036480555.1). Taxonomy (GTDB): domain Bacteria; phylum Bacteroidota; class Bacteroidia; order Bacteroidales; family SM23-62; genus SM23-62. The sequence goes on from JAZGGT010000466.1 coordinate 5,313, forward strand.
AGTAACCACAATATCCGGCTGCATACGCCGGCCATCATCTCCCTGGAAGGATGGCTGAACAATGTACTCACGGTCTTTTACCAGACCGGATCTTTCCAATATATTTTCGAGGATCATTTCCCCCCAGTTCCCCTGTGCCTTGGAATCGCCTTTCAGTGCCCTGGTGAGGTTCTCAGCATCCTCTGCGATTCTTTTATTCAATTCGGCGAGTCTCTTTACCTCTTCCTTAAGGCTGAAGCGCTGCTGGGCTTCCTTATCATATGCATCTCCAATCTTTTTCTCGAAGTCACGGATCTTTTCACCCAGAGGCTTCAGCAACTGGTCGAGATTTGACCTGTTCTGTTCCGTGAACTTTTTTGATTTCTCTTCAAAAATTTCGTTGGCCAGGTTCTTAAACTCAATCCTGAACCTGTCATGGAGGTTGCTGATTTCGGTCTTCTGTTCTTCCAGTTTCTCCTTCAGGTTTGTATGATTGGTGGTAGCCACTGCCAGCTCCCTTGTCAAACGGATCATTTCTGTTTCCCTTTCCTTGATCTGCCTGTCCAGGGCAAGGGTTTCCTCTTCCAGTCCAATTACCTTCTCTTTCATATACTGCCGCCTTCCTGCCAGCCAGCTTCGCATAACAAGGTACACAATCCCCCCGCCGGCAATCAATCCTATGACCAGATATAAAACTTCCATATGTTCAAAAATAAAACCATTATCTTTAGTAACCAACAATCAAGTAAGATTGAGCCCTTATAAACATATTTTCTTTGACCTTGACCGAACCTTGTGGGATTTTGACCGAAATTCCGGTGAAACCATTAAGGAATTGTTCTTCAAATACCAGCTCGACAGATCCATTGATGATCCTGAAGATTTTATCCAGGTCTACCATGAAGTCAACCTGCAATTATGGAGCCTCTACCGCAAAGGCGAAATGACCAAGGATATCCTGCGAACAAAACGCTTCAGGATGAGCCTGTCCCATTTCGGGATCACGGATGATGAACTGGCCGAAAAGATCGGTGACGAGTACCTTGATATCAGTCCCACGAAAACACTGCTCCTCCCCCATGCCCGAGAAATCCTCGACTATCTTCAACCAGGATACCGCTTACATATCATTACCAACGGGTTCCTGACCACCCAGCAGATCAAGCTGAAAAATTGCCGGCTTGAGCAATACTTCCAGAGCCTTACCACATCAGAAGTTGTGGGACATAACAAACCCCGTCCGGAGATCTTTCATAAGGCCCTCAGTTCCGTGAATGCCCGTAAAAAAGAAAGCCTTATGATCGGCGACGATCTTGAAGTAGATATCCTGGGGGCCCGCAAATTCGGCATTGATCAGGTTTTTCTGAACCGCGACAGGGTCATTCACAATGATCCGGTAACCTACGAGTTTGATTCCCTGCTGGCATTGAAGGATATCCTGTAACATCCTTATCAATAAGGAAGGTCTGTGTTATCCTCAACCCCTTGCTGGTTCATTTTTGATCCGACAGTATATGCTCCGTCTAAATCGTCCTCCGGCAAAGGCTGCAATGCATCCAGTTCCACAAATTTGGCAGATTCATCCTTGAATTTCAACTGGACATCACCAATGGGGCCGTTCCGGTGTTTGGCCAGGATGATATCGGCGATACCAACCAGGGAATTCCCCTGCTCATCTTCATAAATATCATATTTCTCGGGTCGGTGGATGAAAATGACAAGGTCTGCATCCTGTTCAATGGCCCCGGATTCCCTCAGGTCAGATAGTTGAGGTCGTTTGTTCCCCGACCTGAGCTCAACCGAACGGTTCAGCTGTGAAAGTGCAATGACCGGTACGTCCAGTTCCTTGGCAATGGCTTTCAGGGACCTGGATATGCTGCTTACCTCCTGTTCCCGGCTCCCTTTTGAATCACCTGGACCTGACATCAGCTGAAGGTAGTCAACGATGATCATTTCAATATTGTGCTGCACTTTCAGGCGACGGCACTTGGCCCGAAGCTCGAATATGGATATGGCCGGGGTATCATCAATAAATATGGGTGCTTCCACCAGGCTTTTGATCTTATAATCGAGCTGCTTCCATTCATATTCTTCCAGCCGGCCGTTGCGTATGCGGTCAACAGGAAGTTCAGTCTCCGAAACGATCATCCTGGTCACCAGCTGAATGGATGACATTTCCAGTGAGAAAATGGCAACCGGCCGTTTGTGCTCAACGGCGATGTTCCTGCCCATGGACAGCGCAAATGCCGTTTTTCCCATAGATGGCCTGGCTGCGATGATCACCAGGTCTGACTTTTGCCAGCCCGAGGTCAATCGGTCCAGTTTGGTAAAACCCGATGGTACCCCACTGAGGTTATCTTCCCTTTTTGCAGCTTCCTCAATCTGGTGAATGGCTTGTTTCACCAGGACATTGATCTTGGATATCTCCTTCTTGATATTGCCTTCTGCGATCTCAAAAAGATCACTTTCTGCCTGGTCCAGTAGATCATCCACATCCATGGTTTCATCAAAGGCCTTCCGCTGGATATCTGAGGAAACCCTGATCAACTCTCTCTGTATGTATTTTTGCTGGATGATCCGGGCATGAAACTCCAGGTGAGCTGCTGAGGCGACCTTGCTTGTCAGCTGAGTTATATAAAGGGGTCCCCCTACCTCTTCAAGTGAATTACGCTTTTTCAGCTCTTCGGTTACAGTCAGTATATCGATGGCCTTTTCCTCCATTGAAAGATCGATGATTGCCTGGTAGATTTTCTGATGTGTATCCTTGTAAAAACTCTCCGGTTTCAGGATATCAAGAACAGATAGGACTGCATCCTTTTCAAGCATGATCGCACCCAGTACTGCCTCCTCCAGGTCTACCGCCTGGGGAGGTAATTTTCCATATTCCACATTCAGATTGGCCAGTTTCGGCGATGTC
>JAZGGT010000467.1:0-2570 GCA_036480555.1 Bacteroidales bacterium
CGTGTTAAAAATTCCACCTCTGGTTTCTCCCTTGTTACGGTAATCTTTCAGGGAAAGCAGTTTTTGATCTGCCATTATCCCTTCGGTCTGGTAATCATCCAGATACTCGGTGATTTTCTGATCCATGCTTTCAGCCAGCAATGGATCATCCATGTACAAAAAAGTAATGAAGGGATTACCATCGAAACTTTCCAGGTCGTAACCAAATTCCTTCAGAAAACTAAAATTGATGAGCAAATCAAATTGAATACTGGAAGTAATTGGAGGATCCTCAACAATAGCTGTCACTATGAATGCATATTTACTGTTTACCGTAACAGATTTATTCAGGGCCTCCTCATTACCAAAATATTTCTCAGCTGTTTTCCGGGTCAGCACAATCGAATAAGGATCCAATAGGGCTGTTACCTGATCTCCAGCAATGGTTGGAAAGGTGAATAGGGACAAGAAGTTGGAATCCACTGCCATTACTGCATCCTCAATGAACAATTTTCTTTCAGGTTTCTCATTCTTGCCCGAATCAGATGGAATATAGGAGACCAGCATTTCCTGTGGGGCGGAAAACCGTACATAGGAAGTAAATTCAGGGAAAGCATCAACAAGTGCCGGACCGCAGGCAGCTCCGCTGCGGTCAGTAGTATAGGATCCGGTCCCCAGATCCATTTTCTGCTGCAGGCAGAATAGATGTTCGTTATTTTCATGAAACCTGTCATAGGTCATATGCTGCTTCACCACTGTCAGGATCAACAGCGCACAGGAAAGACCTATGGACAATCCAAGTATATTGATCAGGGAAAAGATCTTATTCCTGACAAGAACCCTGGTAGCTATGACAATGATATTTCTGATCATCTAGTGTTTATTTTGGAAGCATATTTTCAAATGCTGTGCCACTTGAGCCAAGTATGTTTAAATCAGTACTTTATAATTCATGGTGACGTAAATTTTATCTGATCTGTCCAAAGATGGACATAAAATTGTCCAAAAATGGACATTTTTACATGGTGTTTTCTTTGTAGTTTGGCTGAAAACATTGAATTTTAGGGGATACCTGTAAAAAACACCCGGCCTTTATGACATTGACAAAGGGAAAAATACTGGTTGTAGATGATGATCCTTATATCATCCTTTCATTGCAAACCCTGCTTGAACAGCATTACACCCAGATCAGGACATTGAAAGATGCCAGGGGGATACCCGGACAGCTGACGGAGGAAAATTATGATGTGATCCTCCTGGATATGAATTTCCGCCCGGGTGATACCAGCGGTGCGGACGGGATGGAGTGGTTGCAAAGGATACAGGAGACTGATGATTCAACTTCTGTGATCCTGATCACAGCCTATGGGGGGGTGAATATTGCTGTTGAAGCCATCAAGAAAGGTGCAGTGGATTTTGTCGTCAAACCCTGGCAGAATGATAAATTATTATCAACGGTATCAGCTGCATTCCGGCTCAGCAAGTCGAAAAGAGAGCTTGACCGTCACCGGTCCAGGGAAAGGATACTCGGATCAACGATAGATGACCAGTTTGCCGGTCTTGTCGGTGATTCACCAGCTCTGAAAAATGTCCTCGAACAGGTGGATAAGGTAGCTGCCACCGATGCCAATGTTTTGATCCTGGGGGAGAACGGTACGGGCAAGGAATTGGTTGCAAGAGAGATACACAGGAGATCCCAGAGAAGTGAGGATGTATTTATTCCGGTCGACCTGGGATCAATTTCCGAGACCCTTTTTGAGAGTGAATTATTCGGGCATGCCAGGGGGGCTTTCACCGATGCCCACCAGGACCATATCGGCCGTTTTGAAGCCGCTTCCGGGGGTACCCTGTTCTTCGATGAGATCGGCAACTTGCCCATGCAGCTCCAGGTCAAAATCCTTTCAGCATTGCAGAACAGGGAAATTTTCCGGGTCGGCAGCAGTAAGTCCACCGAGATCGATATCCGCCTTGTCTGTGCCACCAATCAATCATTGCGACAGATGGTTACGGACGGCAGTTTCAGGCAGGACCTCTTGTATCGCATCAACACCGTTGAGATTGAAGTTCCCCCTTTACGGGAACGGGCCGGGGATATCCCCTTGCTGGCAGATTTTTTCCTTGCAAAATATGCACCCAAATACAGGAAAGGAAATCTGCAAATACCGGGGTATGTTCTGAAAAAGCTTCAGAAGTTTGATTGGCCGGGAAATGTAAGAGAACTACAGCATGCTATTGAGCGTGCGGTGATCATGAGTGATGGCGGAAGCCTGAAGGCATCAGACTTTCTTTTCCTGACAGGAGACGAACAGGGAGAGAAGCCCGGTGAGGATTTTAACCTTGATAACCTGGAAAAATGGGCAATCAGGAACTGCCTGAAGAAATACGGAGGCAATATCACCAGGACTGCTGCAGAGCTCGGCTTAACCCGTGGTGCCCTTTACCGGAGAATGGAGAAATATGGTTTATAAGAATTTCCGCCTGAATATTATTATCAGGATCATCATCCTGTTTGCGGCTATATCAGTATGTGCCCTGTTCATTGTCCAGGCTGAATATATCCGCCTGGTTTACCTGGCCATTATGGTGATCCT
>JAZGGT010000468.1:0-3536 GCA_036480555.1 Bacteroidales bacterium
TCATACCGGTCTTCAAAAAGGTAGATCCCCTGCATCACATCTGCCTGTTTGATAAACCTGGATCTCAGGATCCTGTCCCATGACCAATGCTGATTTAAAGGCCGCTGTTCCGGATCAAGCTGCTGAACATTCATGGGATCCTTATCCAAAAATCCGTCCTGTTGCAGGATTACCCCATTTCCCTCATTTATCGGATAATACATCTTATCAATGATCTCCTTCCAGCGCCTGGTTTCTTTTTCATGATCAAAATTCATCCTTGATGAGAGGCTGTTAAATTTCTCAGGATGTACTTTTCTTAATTTATTAACGTTATTCAGTGTGTATTCCAGGGTCCAGGATGCGATTGTGTTGGTATACCAGTTGTTATTGATGTTGTTTTCATATTCATTGGGGCCGGTCACTCCAAGGATCATAAATTTGCCTGATTCAGGGGACAAATTTATACGTTGGCTCCAGAACCTGGAAATACTGATCAGCACTTCCAGTCCGAATTTAGCCATATAATCTTCATCACCTGTATGCCGGATATAATTGAAAATGGCATAGGCTATAGCACCGTTCCTGTGGATCTCTTCAAAGGTAATTTCCCATTCATTATGACACTCTTCCCCATTCATGGTAACCATGGGATACAGTGCGGCCCCATCAGTGAAGCCAAGTTTCTGAGCATTTTCAATGGCTTTTCCAAGATGCTTATATCGATACAGAAGAAGGTTTTTCGCTATCTGAGGATGGGCCGTGGACAGGTAAAAAGGAAGGGCGAATGCCTCTGTGTCCCAATAAGTACTTCCTCCATATTTCTCTCCGGTAAATCCTTTCGGACCAATGTTCAGGCGTTCATCTTCGCCGGTATAGGTCTGGTTGAGATGAAAAATATTGAATCGTATTCCTTGTTGTGCCGCCCGGTCGCCCTCAACGATAATATCGCTTTCATTCCATTTTGCCTCCCAGGCATCTCTGTGCTCCTGCAGAAGCTTAGCAAATCCTGTACTCAATGCCCTATCAAGTAATTCATTTGCCTGTTTAACAAGATCGGGCAAAGGATGATCCAGTGAAGACACATTCACCGCATATTTGAACAGCTCAAACTTATCCCCTTCTTTCAGCATGCATTTACACTCGTTGGCTATATATTTATTTTCTTCAATGATGCCAGGTTGCTTACAACAGTCCGTGCCATTTAATTCGACCCTGAATCGCATACCGGTACAAACATGGAAATCAAGTTTTTTCGTTTTCCCTACGATATATCCCCTTCCAGGCATTATCTCTTTACTTACTTCATCCCAGAACTTTTCATTATAATTGGCGTCTTCATTCTTCACATCCAGGTCAATAAACGGGCTTACAGTGACCTCCCCTTCGAAGTTCAGGGACTTGATCGAATATGATATGGCCCCGACTTCTGTCCTGGCCATGCTCAGAAACCGCCTGGATACCACTTCCACCTGGTTACCCTTGGGCAATTCTGCAATGAATGTTCTTGTCAGGAGGCCGGTCTTCATATCAAGTTCCCTCCTGAAGGATTTGATCCCGCATGTGGCAAGATCAAGCACCTCTCCATTAATTTTGACATCTATACCAATCCAGTTAGCGGCATTAAGCACCTTGGCAAAATATTCTGGATATCCGATCTTCCACCATCCAACCCGTGTTTTATCCGGATAGTACACTCCGGCGATATAACTCCCCTGGAGCATATCCCCTGAATAATGTTCCTCAAAATTGGCTCTCTGTCCAATCTTTCCGTTTCCGATGGAAAAAATGCTTTCCGCAGCCCGGTTAAATTGCGGCTGGAATCCTTCCTCAACGATCAGCCAATCATGTAATTGAAAATATGAACTCATTCACAGATTTTTAGTAATTATGTTTATTCATCAACATCCCGGACCAGCAATACCAGTGCTGCTGCGATGATCATGGAGACCCCCCCCATGATGAGTGCAAAGATTGGCTGTCCCTGGAAAAGGGTTTTTACCAGGAACCCAAGGATACTTGCTGCCATGATCTGGGGAATAACTATGAAGAAATTAAAGATCCCCATATAGGTTCCCATTTTATTAGCAGGCAGGGAACCCGTAAGGATGGCATAGGGCATGGCCAGGATACTTGCCCAGGCCAGGCCAATCCCCAGCATTGGTATGATCAGCATATCGGGATCTTTGATGAAGAATACCGAGATCAATCCTATCCCGCCTGCTATTAATGAAATCATATGTGTGACCTTCCTGTTGGTAAGCCGTGCCAGGACAGGCAGCAAAAAAGCCACAACCGCGGCAAACCCGTTGTATACGGCAAACAGAATACCTACCCAGTTGGCCCCTTCATTATACAATACAGAGGTGGTGTCACTGGTGCCATATATATGACTGGTAACACCGGCTGTGGTATATATCCACATGGCGAACAGGGCAAACCAGCTGAAAAACTGCACCATTGCAAGCTGGACCATGGTAGGAGGCATATTGAAAAGATCTGTAAGCACAATGACGAGGCCACTATCCGTTTTCCCGGCAGCATGAATCACATATGTTACCAGCTGTATTATACCAAATCCCAACAGGCCAAAAGAAAGAATGTAAAGTTCACCTTCCACCTTCCACCAGAAAAATATTAAGCTTAAAATGACACCTGCCAGCAGCCAGAGGGTTCCGGACCTGAGAAACCTGGGTACACGTTCTGTATTTCCAGCCTGATTATCAGTTTCCTTGGCATTTTCTTTTGCAACTGCTTCGAATACAACCAGTTCTTCAGGGGAATACTCTTTGGTCTTTATCACTGTCCACAACACGGCCAGGAAGAAAACAAATCCGCCTGCGTAGAAGGACCATTTAACATTTGGCGGAATGGCTTGTCCCTCATAGGGGGTTGTTGAAACACCGAACCAATTGGTCATAACATAGGGAAGCGCTGAAGCAATGACCGCACCCGTACCAATGAAAAAACTCTGCATGGCAAATCCCTTCGTCCGCTGCTCGGATGGGAGCATATCACCAACGAAAGCACGGAACGGCTCCATGGAGATATTGATGGAGGCATCCATGATCCAGAGCATTCCTGCAGCCACCCAGAGAACAGGTGAGTTTGGCATAATTAGCAGAGAGACGGAGGCAAGGATAGCACCTGCCAGAAAATATGGCCTTCGGCGTCCGAGGCGGTTCCACGTATTGTCACTCATATGCCCAATGATAGGCTGTATGATCAATCCTGTAACCGGGGCAGCTATCCAGAGGATTGGTATATTTTCGACACTTGCTCCCAGGGATTCAAATATCCTGCTGACATTGGCATTCTGCAAGGCAAATCCGAATTGAATGCCAAAAAATCCGAAACTCATGTTCCAGATCTGCCAGAAACTCAATCTTGGTTTCTGTTCCATGTGATATTGATTTGTGACTTTTCTAAGCTCTCACTTATTCAAAAATAGGGATAATTAATTATAAGTCCATCTTCATATAGCATTATATTTCAGGCAGATGAAGCGATTGTAACTTCCAGAATTCTGGTAAGTATTGTTTCAAACGTTTGCGACG
>JAZGGT010000469.1:0-2862 GCA_036480555.1 Bacteroidales bacterium
TGAAACACCATGCATAAGATACTTCATATGTAATGGTTCCTCTTTAGATTGTTTCGGGATGTCCCTGGTGCTGTATAATCCAAGCCTGACATGTTCCTCCTCCCAAAGTTTACCAGCTGTTTTATTGATTTTGCTGATGGTTGTCCCCGGCTTTATAAGGGACTTCACTTTCCTGAATACCCTGAGACTGGCATCATAAATATCCTTCTGCCTGCTGGTGAACCTGCCATTCACCGGAATGGTCCTGGAGCAATCCGCAGCATAATTTGCATATTCTGCCCCAAAATCAAGCAGCAGCAGATCCCCGTCATGGCATACCTGGTCATTTTTAATATAATGCAGGAAACAGGCATTTGCCCCGGAAGCTATTATGGGCTGGTAGGCATGACCGGCAGCACCTTTACGTGTGAATTCGTAGCTTAACTCAGCTTCAACCTCGTATTCCTTCTGTCCCGGTCTAAGGGAGGAAAGAATCCTGTCAAATCCATCTTTTGTTATCTCAACCGATTTCATGATCAGGTCCAGTTCCTCAGGCTCTTTCACCAGGCGTAGTTCTGTCATGATGGGTGAGAGTCTTTTCATTCCGTGCAGGGGAAATTCTTTTTTCAGTTTAGCAAGATAACGCTCATCCCGGGAGAGATGTTCAGGTCTGAATTTTACCAGTTCATGACTGGAACAATAGATATTTTCAGAATCCAGGATCAATTCACGTGCTGTGGATTCAAATTTTTCCACGTAATGAACATTCGCGATGCCAGATATTTCTTCAGCCTTTTTTTTACCGAGCTTTTTCCCTTCCCATCTCTCCAGCTTTGGATCCGGTTCCCGGATAAATAGCAATTCCTGTCTGTTTTCGGAGGGATGATCCGGACATAACAACAGAATTGTCATCTCCTGCTCAATGCCTGTCAGATAGAAAAGATCCGAATTTTGGCGATAAGGGAAAAACTGGTCCCCGTTACGCAACATCTGATCATTGGAATGAACAAGGGCAACGGAATTTTTTTCCAGTTTGTCAGCCAGTTTTTGCCTGTTTCGAATAAATAAATCCCTTGGTATAGTTGAATATCTCATGCTTTGTGTTGTAGAACATCCATCAGGAATATTCTTACTTTTAATTTATAAAGATAAAGATACTTAACTTTATTCCTGTTCAATGCTAAGCTTTCAAGCGCTGCTTACAACATCCGAAAATTATTAACATATGAGCAACATCTTTAATTCCTCCATCGGCAAGAAGCTGATGATGGCGTTGGCTGGCTTATTCCTGGCCACGTTTCTGCTGGTTCATCTCGGCATTAACCTTACCCTGATAATATTCGAAGATCCAAGAATATTTAATATCGCAGCCCATTTTATGGCCAGCAATATCTTGATCAAGATATTTGAAATTGTATTATTTGGAGGGATCCTGCTGCATATCATCTACGGGCTCATCGTCCAGGTGTTAAACTGGATCGCCAGGCCCATTGGATATAAGGTTAGCAATCCTGCCCAGACATCTTTCTTTTCCAGGTTCATGATCCATACGGCCCTGATCATCCTTGTTTTTCTGTTGATCCACCTTTTCGACTTCTATTTTAAAGCCAAATTCGGGCATGGTCATGTAGCAGAAATAACCTACAATGGCAAATTATACCACGACCTGGGCACCATGGTGATTGAAAAATTCCAGATCCTATGGGTAGTTATATCCTATATTGCATTCTTCCTTTTCCTGGGATTTCATCTGCTGCATGGTTTCGGGTCAGCATTTCAGACCCTGGGACTAAACCATAAGCTTTATACACCGGTCATCAAATCACTCGGCTATATCTATACCTTCATCGTTGTGGCTGGCTTTATTGTCATCCCGCTTTGGATATATTTAACCAGATAACAATTGAAAAATATACATCATGACAAAGCTTAAATCCAGGATACCAGAAGGGCCGATTGATAAAAAATGGTCCAATTTCAAATCCAACCAGAACCTGGTGAACCCGGCCAATAAAAGAAAGTTGGATATTATCGTGGTGGGAACCGGACTGGCAGGAGCCTCGGCAGCAGCCAGCATGGCAGAGCTCGGATTCAATGTAATCAACTTCTGTTACCAGGATAGTGCAAGAAGAGCACACAGTATCGCGGCGCAGGGCGGGATAAATGCGGCCAAGAATTACCAGGGCGACGGAGACAGCATTTACAGGCTTTTCTATGATACCGTAAAAGGAGGGGACTACCGCGCCCGGGAAGCAAATGTATACCGGCTGGCAGAAGTCAGTAATGATATCATCGACCAGTGTGTGGGACAGGGTGTGCCTTTTGCCCGCGAATACGGCGGTATGCTGGATAACCGTTCATTTGGAGGGGCCCTGGTTTCCCGTACCTTTTATGCCAGGGGACAAACCGGGCAACAACTCCTGCTGGGAGCCTATGCTGCACAGAGCCGGATGGTCAAGAACGGGAAAATCAAGATGGTCACCAGGGAGGAGATGGTTGATATAGTGATTATTGACGGCAGGGCCAGGGGGATCATCACCCGTGACCTCATCAATGGTGAGATCAAACGCTATGCCGCCCATGCGGTTGTCCTCGCCACAGGTGGTTACGGAAATACATTTTTCCTTTCCACCATGGCCATGGGCGCCAATGTTAGCGCTGCCTGGCAATCCTATAAAAAAGGAGCCTTCTTCGGGAATCCCTGTTATGTGCAGATCCACCCGACCTGTATTCCGGTGCACGGGGACTTCCAGTCAAAACTTACCCTGATGAGCGAGAGCCTCAGGAACGATGGAAGGATATGGGTGACAAAGAACAGGCAGGATGCTGACAAGTTCCGCAAGGGGGAACTGGTACCGACTGAACTGGCAGAGGACGACCGGG
>JAZGGT010000470.1:0-2406 GCA_036480555.1 Bacteroidales bacterium
ATCTTTCGCAGTCTCCTTTAGTATTCCTTATTCACAGTGTAGTCTTCCCGAATTATCAGACATGGAAAGATTGGAAAATCGCTTGAAAAACGTCCGTTTATTTGATATTCAAAGTGAATAGCTTGAAGAGCCCATTTTTTTAATTACTTGTTGCATTTCAGGGCAGGTTTATTTGAAGGGTATAATCTTTCCTTCTACCCCCAAATGCCTCCCCCAAATAATTGAATCATTGATAACAAATGCGACCATCGTAAGCTGTAATGTTTCTTATCTTCATTACCATGAAATTACTAATTCAAGCGTAGGATAAAGCATTTTACATACACTTTGTTAGCTGGCGTCAAGTCGCATTAGTTTTCCGGTTTTTAAAACATTTTTCGAATTTCTCACACGTACAAAATATAACCCTGGACCTAAACCGGAAATGTTTATTTTTATTTCTGAACCATTTGATACTCCCTCTAGAATTATTCTTCCAGATTGATCAAGTACTTCATACAAAAACTTAGAGATATCATTAACTCTAATATACACATAATTAGTTGCAGGATTCGGGAAGATTAATAAACCTGATTTTGATGCCATTTCATTATCTATATTGGTCCACTTGTAAGTATAGTCGCAGGAATCTGTTAATCCTGTTGAATATAATCCAATTATAGAATCCTCATAACACCTTAAACCATAGGCTATATTATCATCACAGAAACCAAGATTCCATGGGAAGAAATAACCCATATCGCCAATATTTTCAATGTATTTTGATCCATGACTAAATTCGAAGGGTCCATCATGAAACTCAATGATTGTATGAAAAACTTTAAGAGTTTTGTCATTGATATTAGTCAATGATATTGAATCAACCGAGTATGTTACAGAATCCACAATTTCGACAACTGAACCATGGTCCCAGGTTAGTTTGATTGTCCAGTTATCACCAATTTCTGCATTGAAATCGTAAAGTTTCTGGAATGCATCCAGACTACTGTCATAAAAGAATATCTCACCTGAATCATTCATATGAAAAAACTCAATATAGGGCCTATTGCTGCACCCTTGGATACGATTTTTCATGAGAATTTTACAGTGCTTTTCATTTATAATAGTGTCACCAACTGACTCGATTTTGATATAATTAATGTCTCCAGAAAATGCAAAAGTTTCAGTATAATACCAGGTAGCTCCATTTGGGGCGAATGTTTGACTCTGGCTCCCGCATATGGTATCCAGCACCTCGATGGTCAGGGAATCACTGTAATGTGTGCAGGCACCAGAGGTGACTTTTCTTCTGAAATAGGTCGTTTCCTGTAAGCCGGCAGGATACCTGTAACCCGCAAGGGTATCATCCTGGGAGGATGTCCACCCGCCAGTTCCGGTCCTGTTTTCCCAGAGGTAATAATAGAACAATCTGTCACCGCCGCCAGGATCCGTCCCGGTCATGGTATCCGGTTGTACATCCCAGCATATGATATCATCAGGGGATATGACATTGTTGCTGATGGTGTCATGCACATAGATGGAGACGACCCCGCTTGTATCCCTGTTCAGTGTATCCGTTGGCGTAACTACCCTTTTGTAATAGGTGGTATCGAACAGGGGTCCCGGTGCATAATCCTTCTCGTTGTTAGGTGCCGGTGCCGGTGCCCAGCCCGTACTGTTGGTCCGGACCAGCCATTCATATTGAAAACTGACATCTCCTTTGGGTTTGGAGGCAATGATGGGATCGGGGGTATCACCCTGGCAGATGGTCTGTTCGTCCGAGGTCACATTGAAAGTAAATCCGCGTATCGGAATGATGAGGTTATCGATAACCGCTCCACTAAATATTCCCATAGCGGAAGTCCCATAGCTGTTTGAATTGTTCCATAATCCCCTGCTTCCCGGGGAGTAATCCGTAGTGACACAGCCGGAAAGAGAAGATCCGTTATGCCAGATCACACCTCCACCACCCAGTCCGCCGGGCCCACTCATGTCGGTGGCATAATTGGTATGGCCTCCATCCCCCCCGGACACATCCATGTCCAGGCACCCCGTGATCACATTCGCATCAATCACGATTACGCCTCCGCCACCTGCCCCTCCTGCTCCTGCCGTGGCAATCCCTGTTACGGATTCGCCAGCAGCCAGCAGAGATACACTTTGTGATTCAAGGGTATCTGTGACCAGGATGATGATCCCACCCCCATTACCGCCAGGGGTACCTGTTCTGCCTTCCCCCTCGTTGCCTGCTCCGCCGCCGCCACCGAAATATATCCGGTTTTTTAATTCTGTTACATTGGTATACAGATCTGCGTCAATAAAACCCCCCATGGCCAGATTGAAGGGGTCGTTATTCCCGCACGCATCGGATGGGTATCCTCCGATACCGCCCCCACCACGGTTCCCGCCACCGGCACCACCGGCAAA
>JAZGGT010000471.1:0-2063 GCA_036480555.1 Bacteroidales bacterium
TATGGGAAGTAAGCCCCGGAAGAAATAAGATAGCCGATTATGATGATCTCAGGGCGGTCCTGGCTTCAGGCAGTAAGAATGCTGATGTAACGGCAGAGTTAATTTGGGTAGGGGAAGGGCGTGAGGATGATTTTAAGAACATTGATGTTTCCGGAAAAATTGTGGTGACTTCTGGTTCTGCTAGTCGTGTGCATAATTATGCCATAGCCAATGGAGCAGAAGGAGTAATTACTTTTAATTCTCCCAAACCTTTGGTTGATCCTGTACAAATTCCATGGAGAGGTATCTGGGGAGAAAATGCACGTTTTGCGTTTAACCTGAACGCCAGAGAGGGATACCTTTTAAGGGACCGCCTTCTTCAGGGAGAGCAGATTAAAGTTCATGTTGTAGTTGAAGCAGCAATGAGGGGTTATGAGCTTCAGGTACCCACTGCAGTGATAAAAGGTACAGATCCTGAAGCCGGAGAAATAATCATTTCTGCCCATTTGTTCGAAGGTTATACCAAACAAGGAGCAAATGATGATATTTCTGGTTGTGCTGCCATTCTCGAAGTGGCACATACCTTAAATACACTAATCAAGGAAGGCCGTATTCCAAGGCCTGTAAGGAATATCCGTTTTATCTGGGTGCCGGAATTTTCAGGCACTATTCCATGGGTGAAGGCGAATAAGGAATTGATGGAGAATACTCTGTGCAATATCAACCTGGATATGGTGGGATTGTGGTTAAGTAAAAGTCACTCTCATCTCTGCCTTATGCGGACAACATATGGCAATCCCCATTACCTTAACGATGTAATGGAGCATTACTACCGGTTCGTTGGGGAAAACAACCGGGAAAGTATTACCACCCGAAGATATTCGCAGCAGCTGAAAAGAATTGTAGCTCCGAGTGGTTCAGATGAACCATTTTATTATAAGATCGAGACCCACTACGGCGCATCTGATCATGAAGTATTTAACGATTGGGGTGTCCAGGTTCCGGGAATTATGATGATCACCTGGCCTGACTTTTTTTACCATACTTCTGAAGATCGGCCTTATAACTCTGATCCTACACAATTAAAGCGCACCATAGTGATTACTGCAGCTGCTGTTTATACCATGGCCAATGCGGATGATGATATGGCTATGAATATTGCAGGAGAAACATATAGCAATGCTTCGAAAAGGATTGGCCACCAACTGGCCAGGGGACTCGATGAATTAAACCAGGCAACTTCTGAAAATTTTGATCATGTTTATAAGAAAGTCAGGGGTTACATAGAGGCAGCCGTTTTAAACGAGAAAGAAACATTGGGATCTGTGCTGGAATTGATTACTACGGATATGGAAAAGGTTAAGCAATATGTACAAACCTTAAAGGCCGGAGTTGAGGATATGGGGAAAGCGCACCTTGTCGCACTGGAACAACACATGCAAATTGTCGCCGGAAGGATCAAAAGCACACCTGTTGATATTAGTTTGAGCTCTTTAGAGAAGAAAGCTTTGAATATCATCCCCAAACCAACTGGAAAAGTAAAGGAAAATGGTTACAGGGGCTGGACTGAAGCCATCAGGGCATTACCTGAAATGTTTTTGGAGAAATATCAATATGAAGACGTTGAAGATACCAGGGAATTACCCCGTTTGATCAATGGTTCTCACAGCGCCCTGGATATTAAGAAAATGCTGGATACTCAGCTAAGAACAGAATCGGATCTTACGGCAATAATGAACTACCTGGAAGTATTAAAGGAAGCAGGTTTAATTGAATTTTAAAATTTATTACTGTCTTCTCTGACAAAATAATCTTTTTATCCTGAACTATTCATATTTTGAGTTAGTCGACCGCCATTGCTATGGACCGGGCTATGGTGGGCAGGAAGCTCTTTCTTATTGCTGATTCACTAATATTGTAAAGAAAATGCCGGGAAAAACAGAACAAATTAAATCTATAAATCGAACAGGAAGTATAGCATTTCTTCTGTCAGTTTCCAGTGTTGCAGCTCTGGGAGGGTTCTTGTTTGGTTATGACACGGCTGTTATTTCCGGCACGATTCCCCTTATTAAGGTGAAATTTGG
>JAZGGT010000472.1:0-3131 GCA_036480555.1 Bacteroidales bacterium
GAAAGATCCGTATCAGGATAGGCAGCGAAAATAAAACCGGATTCGAAAAACTGAGGGATACCTATTTCAGCGCTGAGAATGTCCTGCTGCCGGAAAACTATCCCCATTTCAATAAAATCCGTGAAGAAGCCCTGGAGATATCCCCCTCGTTCAGGTGTTATCCCGATGCCTTGGATTTTATCCTAGACATCCGGGATAAAAACAGCCGGGAGGAACATATAAACAGAAACTATAAAGGGAACGGAAAGCCTGTGTTCGGGGACCTGCTCATGGCAGAGCTGTTTCCTTACCAAGAAGAGGGTATCCGGTTTGCCGGAAGGGCGGGACGATGCCTGCTCGCAGATGACATGGGACTCGGGAAAACGATCCAGGCGATCGGTACGGCGGAATTGCTTAAAAGGGATTACGGGATTGCGAAAGTCCTGATCATCTGTCCCACATCACTGAAATACCAGTGGAAAAACGAGATCCTGAAGTTCACCGGAAGTAGTGTAAAGGTGATCGAGGGACTCCCCCATGTTAGGGAGGAACAGTACCGGGGGGAAGAGTTCTTCAAGATCGTATCCTACCAGACCGCCAGCAACGATGTAAAGGAAATATCCGCAACGTTCCCGGACCTGGTGATCCTTGACGAGGCCCAGCGGATAAAGAACTTCCTGACCAAGACCTCAAGGAATATCAAACGCATCCCCTCGAACTATGCCCTGGTGCTGACCGGGACACCCCTTGAGAATAAACTGGAGGAACTGTATTCGGTGGTGCAGTTCCTGGATCCGTTTATCCTCGGTCCCTACCATGAATTCCTGGGGCGTCACCAGATGAAGTCGGATAGCGGCAAGATCACGGGCTACAAAGACCTGAACCTGATTGGTGAGCAACTGTCGGAACTTATGCTCAGAAGGAAAAAATCCGATGTACTCACGGAACTACCTGAAAGAATGGATAAAATGCTGCTAGTGCCGATGACCGAACGGCAGCTTGAACTGCATGAAGAATTCAGCGGGATGGTCGCAAAACTTGTATCCAAATGGAGGCGCCTGGGATTCCTCCCCGAAAAGGACAGGCATATGTTGATGATAAACCTGAACCGCATGAGGATGGTATGTGACAGCAGTTATATACTGGACCAGGAGACACGGCACGATACGAAGATAGACGAACTGATGAATATCCTCGAGGAGATCATCGACGAAGGGAATGAAAAAGTGGTCGTTTTCAGCCAGTGGGAAAGGATGACACGCATCGTTTCCGGGGAACTCGAAGCACGCGGCATTGGTTACGAATACCTGCACGGCGGGGTGCCTGCGGTGAAACGGGAAGCCCTTTTTACCAATTTCAACAATGACCCCGGTAAAAGGATCTTCCTTTCGACAGATGCCGGGGGAACGGGACTCAACCTGCAGGTCGCCTCCTACATGGTGAACCTGGATATCCCCTGGAACCCTGCCGTTCTTGAACAGCGGATCGGCAGGATCCACAGGATGGGACAGAAAAGCAAGGTCTATGTAATCAATATGGTTTCCGCCGATACCATTGAGCATCGCATGACAGAAGTACTGAAGTTCAAATCTTCTCTTGCGGAAGGCATTCTGGACAAAGGCGATGATATGATCTTCCTGGGTGACAGCAAATTCAAAATGCTTATGGATACCGTTGCGCAAATCCTGCCGGATCAGGCAGCTGAGAAGAAACCCGGGGGGGAGGGTGTCGAAGAAGAGATCACCTCGGAAAAGAGGGATTTCGACGGACCCTCCGAACCTGATCTGAAAGCCGAAGAAATCGGGCCTGAACCCCTGACCCTTTTTGATGATCCGGCGGAGGAACAGGCAGTCCCTGCCGCTGAACAGGACACCGTGGCAACAGAACGCCTGACCGATCCGGCAACGATTCTCAAAAACGGGATGAATTTCTTAGCCGGGCTGGCAAAAACGTTCAGCGACCCCGAAGCCACGAAACGATTGGTTTCAGAGGTAACAGCCAAAGATGATAAGGACGGGAAAACCTACCTGAAAATTCCGGTGGAAAGCGAGAAAACAGTCGAAGATTTCCTTGGTATGGTGGGCAGTTTCATCAAAAGCATGGGATGAGCTCCTCGACAAGGGATGGCAGGCCCTCCGGAACCTGTACAGGATGAACCTTGAGCTGTGGAAAAAAAAAGCGAGATAGCCGGGTGATCCTCGCTCCCCTTATGGCCAGTGCGATGCCCGGGTTGCTCCACTTAAACCAGGCCACGAACTGGGCAGCTAAGATCAATAGTTCATAATATTGGAAAACTCCTGAATTTTTCGTAATTTTCCTATGTTGCATGTCATTGTTTATCCAGGTCATGCAACATTTTTATATAATGTATTCATCTCATTACCAACAAGGAAGATTCAGATGGATGGGAGTTCTAAAAACACAGATTATGATTTTTGACGACTGGGTAGAGAAGAGCAAAGGTTTGAACGTACCCGTGAGCCTATTATGGGATGTTGATCTGGAAAATGTCGACTGGCATGGGGGCATCAGGAAATTGCTGGTAGAGAGAGTTTTGGAACGCGGTGAAAAGGAGGATTTCTATGCAGTAATAAGGTTGTACGGCGGACTGGAAAATTTCAGGGAAATAATTAAAGAGGTGCATTATCTTTCCGACAGGAATACAGCCTTTGCCTGTACAGTTTTCGATTTAAAAAAGGAAGAGTTAAGATGCTACAAACGAATGCAGTTGAGAAAGAAACATTTACTCTCCTGAAAAACCTTATGAAGGACATAAGGCTTTCAAAGCATTTTCTGGTTGGTGGTACGGCACTTGCTTTATATATGGGCCACCGGTTGAGTTTTGATCTGGATCTTTTTACAAAGGAACCATTTGATGAAGATTCTCTTGAAGAATATCTTGTTGAGAAGTATGATTTTAATCGAAAGACCAAATTTAAGAATACTTTAATGGGTGAAATAAATGCCATAAAAGTTGACTTTATTACTCATGGTTACAAGTTGTTAGAAGATCTTGGAATAACAAAAGAGGGTATAAGAATCTGCAGCTTGAAAGATATCGCTGCAATGAAACTTTCTGTCATTACAGGATCGGGCACACGGATAAAAGATTTCGTTGATATTGCATATCTTTCAACTGAGCTGTCATTCAA
>JAZGGT010000473.1:0-7495 GCA_036480555.1 Bacteroidales bacterium
CATTGCAGTCAGGCATTTGAAGGCCATGCGGGAAACACACAACAACCTGGTTGCCGCCCTTGATCTATACGACAGTGTCGGGATCATTGATTCTTATTTTCCCGATACCGATTTCTTCGTTGAATTCGAGCGATTTGACAGACATATTGACAAACTCCGCAGGGAAGGCAAACAGGTTGATTATATCAGCATTTGTTCTCCTAACTACCTGCACGATTCACATATACGATTTGCCCTGAGAAGCCAGGCCAACGCCATATGCGAAAAACCACTTGTATTGAATCCATGGAATTTTGAAGGGCTGGCGGATTATGAGAAAGACACCGGCAAAAAAGTGTTTAATGTTCTTCAGCTAAGGCTGCATCCCTCAATTAAGGCCCTGCGGGATAAGATCAGGAAAGGTCCGAAGGATAAAATTCATGATATAGACCTGACCTATATAACAAGCCGGGGGAACTGGTACCATTACTCCTGGAAAGGGAATTTGCAGAAATCAGGGGGAATTGCCACCAATATTGGGATCCATTTCTTCGATATGTTGATCTGGATTTTTGGTGATGTAACACAAAATATCACTCACCGGCTTGAAGAAGATAAGGCATCAGGTTACCTTGAACTGGAACAGGCACGGATCCGTTGGTACCTCAGCATCGATGCCAATGATCTTCCGGCCGCAGTGAAAGAAAAGGGACAGAGCACATACAGAAACATTACGATGGATGATGAAGAAATTGAATTCAGTCACGGTTTTACCGATCTGCATACCCATACTTACCAGGAAATCCTTGCCGGGAACGGATTTCCCCTGGAAGAATCAAAAAAATCAATAGAAGTAGTCTATACCATCAGGAATGCAGAACCTGTAGGCTGTAAAGGTGACTTTCACCCGCTTTGTAAACAAACCATGTAAATGATTGAATATGATTGCATCTTTATTAGAAGGCAATAAAAAACTGGCGGTAATCGGATTGGGTTACGTTGGATTACCTATTGCACTGGAGTTGGCGAGAAAAATGAAGGTGATTGGTTTTGACATCAAACCCGACCGGGTTAGGTTGATGAAAAAAGGGATAGACCCCAGCAATGAGATTGCCTCCGAATCTTTTAAAGGTTGTGATATTACTTTTACCACAGATCCGGACGACCTGGCAGCAGCCAGTTTTTATATTGTGGCTGTACCTACACCCATTGACGATCACAAGCAACCGGACCTGGGTCCCTTGCTTAATGCCTGTAAAACCATGGGTGATCATCTTTCAGAAGGTGATTATGTAGTATTTGAATCTACGGTATATCCCGGCTGTACTGAAGAAGACTGTGTACCCATACTTGAACAGAGATCAGGGCTTACATACAAAAAACATTTCAAGGTTGGATTTTCACCGGAGCGGATCAATCCGGGAGACCAGGTACATACCCTTACCAGCATCACAAAGGTGACATCGGGCTGTGATGAGTTATCCGCGAAGGTCATTGCCAACCTGTATGAACTGATCATCACGGCAGGCGTACACAGGGCCAGTTCCATCAAGGTGGCCGAAGCTGCCAAAATCATTGAAAATGCCCAGCGGGACATCAACATAGCATTCATGAATGAGTTATCCATGATTTTCAAGAAGATGGATATCAATACATTTGAAGTCCTCGAAGCGGCCGGTACCAAGTGGAATTTCCTGAGATTCTACCCGGGCCTGGTCGGCGGGCATTGCATTGGAGTGGATCCGTATTACCTGACCTATAAATCAGGGAAATTCGGTCATCATGCCCGGATTATTAACTCTGGCAGGGATATCAATGATGGCATGGGATCATATGTGGCTAACCAGGGACTTAAAAAACTGCTTGAATTGCACAAAGATATTCAATCCTGCAAGGTCCTGGTCATGGGTATAACTTTCAAGGAAAATGTAAGCGATATCAGGAATTCAAAAGTTGTGGATGTCATTCGCGAGTTCCTGTCTTACGGTATTGCAGTTGACATAGTAGACCCTCATGTCTCCCCGGAAGAGGTCCGGGAGGAATATCAGCTGGAGGTGAATGGTTCGCTCCGGCCTCCCTATGATGCCATTGTAGTTGCCGTGAACCATGACGAATACGTGCAGCTGGATGAAGACTATTTTCTGTCTCTCTGCTCGGATAAGGCCCTGTTGATGGACATCAAAGGTATATACAGGGACCACATCAATAAACTTGTTTACTGGAGCCTTTAAACTTATTATAGAATAGATGAAGAAACTTGTTGTTGTAACAGGTGGGACCGGTTTTATTGGATCACATACAACTGTCGAACTGATGGAAGCCGGCTATGAGGTTCTGATCATCGATGATCTGTCCAATTCAAAGATTGAGGTGCTGGAAGGGATCGAAATGATCACCGGGCGTAAACCCATGTTTGAGAAGTTCGATCTGTGTGACAGAGGCAAAGTAATGGACTGCTTTAAGAACCATCCAGGTATAGAGGCCATCATCCATTTTGCAGCACACAAAGCAGTGCCGGAATCCGTGGATAAACCCCTGATGTATTATGAGAACAACCTGCTGTCCCTGATTAACCTGCTGGAGGCCATGAAGGAATATGGCGTAAAATACATGGTTTTTTCATCCTCATGCACAGTATATGGACAACCGGACACACTGCCAGTCACGGAAACATCTCCCATTAAAAAGGCCACCTCACCTTATGGCAATACCAAGCAGATTGCCGAAGAGATTATCCAGGATGTGGTATCGGCTGGAGATCCCGTTGAAGCCATTTTACTCAGGTATTTCAATCCCATAGGGGCACATCCCTCTGCCCATATAGGGGAACTTCCCATCGGGATCCCGCTGAACCTGGTTCCCTTCATCACACAGACCGCCATTGGCATTCGCGAAGAATTAAAAGTTTTCGGTGATGATTACAATACCCCTGACGGATCGGCCATCAGGGATTACATCAATGTTGTTGATCTTTCCAGGGCCCATGTCGTTTCCATTGAACGGCTGCTGGCAGGCAAAAACAAATCCGCTCTGGAAAAATTTAATCTCGGGACAGGAAAAGGACTGTCTGTCCTTGAGATTATTAACACTTTTGAGAAAGCCACCGGAGTCAAAATAAATTACCGGATAGTTGGCCGGCGTGAAGGTGATATTGAACAGGTGTATGCTGATACAAACCTGGCTAACAATGAGCTCGGCTGGAAAGCAGCTATCCCCCTGGAAGATACCCTCAGATCAGCCTGGAAATGGGAACAATACATAAGACAGATACAAAATGGATAAAACAATCATCATAACAGGAGGAGCTGGTTTCATTGGCTCTCATGTGGTCAGGCTTTTTGTGCAAAAGTACCCGGAATACCGGATCATTAACCTGGATGGCCTTACCTATGCCGGCAACCTGGAGAATCTGACAGATATCGAAACCCTTTCTAATTACATTTTTGAGAAAGGAGATATCACAGATGCAGATTTCATCGACAGGATTTTCAATAAGTACAATCCTGATGCAGTTATACACCTTGCAGCCGAATCTCATGTTGACCGTTCTATCCTGGATCCGCTTTCTTTTATCCATACCAATATCATCGGCACGGTGAACCTGCTGAACGCCTGCCGGACAAGCTGGAAGGAAAATTTTAAGGGCAAGCTCTTCCACCACATCTCCACTGATGAAGTTTATGGCTCACTCGGACAAGAGGGATTTTTTACTGAAACCACTGCATATGATCCAAGAAGCCCTTATTCTGCCTCTAAAGCCAGTTCCGACCACCTTGTAAGAGCGTAC
Organism: Bacteroidales bacterium; assembly: GCA_036480555.1. Lineage (GTDB taxonomy): Bacteria > Bacteroidota > Bacteroidia > Bacteroidales > SM23-62 > SM23-62. The sequence goes on from JAZGGT010000473.1 coordinate 3,767, forward strand.
CTGCATACTTATAAATTGCCGGTGGTACTTTCAAATTGTTCCAATAATTATGGCCCCAATCAATTCCCTGAGAAGCTGATCCCCCTGGCAATTAATAACATTAAAAACCTGCGCCCCATCCCCATTTATGGTAAAGGGGAAAATATTCGTGACTGGCTTTATGTGGGAGACCATGCCCTGTCCATCGACCTGATATATCATAAAGGTAAGGTTGGAGAAACCTATAATATTGGTGGTTTAAATGAGTGGATGAATATTGACCTGATCAGGATGCTCTGTGAGATCATGGATGACAGACTGGACAGGAAGGCAGGTACAAGTGCCGGACTTATTGAATTCGTTAAAGACAGGGCCGGCCACGATATGCGATATGCCATTGATGCCTCTAAAATAAAACGGGAGCTGGGCTGGGAACCAACTGTTACATTCCGTGTGGGTCTTGAAAAAACGGTCGACTGGTACCTGGCAAATCAGTCTTGGCTCGATAATGTCCTGTCTGGCGACTACTCAAAATATTACGACCAGCAGTACAAAGAGCGTTAGGTAGCGTAATAGAAATTATCTAATGAAACGAATACCATTTTTTCTACTCTTTGCCATTCCGGTAATACTGCTTCTTGGCATTAAGTGTGCTGATTCCTACAAAAAAACATCATTGAAAGGAAAGCCTAATATCATCTTAATAATGATTGATAATGTAGGTTATCCTGAAATTGGCATAAACGGGAATGAATTGGTGAAAACTCCCAATTTGGACCACTTTGCAAGCGAAGGAATCCAGTTTAACCGCTTTTACAGTAACCCCTTGTGTGCACCTACCCGTGCCAGTTTAATGACCGGGCGGTACTATTATCGAACCGGAGTAATACATACATCCCGTGGTGGGGCAAAAATGCACGGGAGTGAAGTAACAATTGCAGAACTACTAAAAAATGTTGGATATACAACAGGTATATTTGGGAAGTGGCATTTGGGTGATAATTACCCTATGCGCCCCCAGGATCAGGGCTTTGACGAGACATTGATTCATAAATCGGGTAGGCTTGGCCAGGTTCCAGACAAACCCAATACATATATAAATCCCAAATTGTGGGAAAACGGGCAATATGTCCAAAAGCATGGTTACTGTACAGACATCTTTTTTGATGCTGCATTAGATTTTATGCAAAAACATCAAAATAAGCCCTTCTTTATTTATCTGCCCACCAATGTTGCTCATGCAACATCAGAAGCTGGACTGGAAGTTCCTCAAAAATACAGTACACCATATTTAGAAATGGGGCATGAAAAAAATATTGCCGCCGTTTGTGGTATGATCAATAATTTTGATGAAAATTTTGGGCGTTTGACCGACAAGCTATCCTCTCTTGGACTAAGGGAAAAAACACTAGTAATATTCCTTAGCGATGATGGCAATGTCAGGGTTAACAAGGTGAATTACCGGGGGCATGGTTATGCCACTCCCTATGAGGGCAGTATCAGGGTACCCTGTTTTGTCCAATGGCCTGATCATCTACCTGAAAAATTAATGGTCGATCAGATTGCTAACCATATTGATATTTTACCTACCGTATTGGATGCTGCCGGGGCAGATGCCCCCGACAATTTAACTATTGATGGGGTAAGCCTTTTACCTTTGCTGAAAGGAAAAGGCAAGGACTGGGCTGACAGGACGATATTCCTGCAATGTGAGCGTGGAATGACACCTCACAGGTACAAGAATTGTGCTGTGATTTCAGAAAGGTTCAAGTTAATTGGTTACCCGAATACCTTTGAAGAGAGAGAACTTGTAACATCACGCGACAATCCTGTTTTAGAACTTTACGATATTTCTTCCGATCCCGGTGAGACAACCAACCTTGCAGACCTCCATCCGGAAATCTTGAAAAATTTAAGGGCAGCTTATGACAACTGGTTTGATGATGTTAAAAGTACAAGGCAGTTTTCCCCGGGTTTAATCCATGTTGGGGCCGATGCTGAAAACCCCGTTTATCTGTGCCGCTACCAGGACGCTACCTATATTGATAAAAAACCTGCAGGATGGCCACTCTTCATTGAACGGCCTGGTAAGTACGAGGTTACTGTAAACCGGGGAGAATCCTTGGAAGAAGGAAAATTGATTATTCAATTTGATTCAACCTATGTTGTTCAGCCTTTAAGCCAGGGAGAGAACCAGGCTGTTGTTTCTTTCCCGGAAGGCAGGGTAAACTTTAATGCGTGGGTAAAAGAAGGGGGAAAGGATTACAATCCCCGACCAGATGAAGATAAAATCGGCGATGTTTTAATCAGGCGTATTCATTCTATTCCACGGTAACTGATTTAGCGAGATTACGCGGCTGGTCCACGTCGCACCCACGCATGACGGCTATGTGATAGGACAATAATTGCAGTGGTACTACAGCCAGCAGGGAGACCAGTTTTTCATTACATTTAGGAATCTCCAGCACATGATCGGCCATGTTCTTTATCACCGTATCCCCTTCGGTAACGATGGCAATGACGATTCCGTTCCGGGCCTTTACTTCCTGGATATTGCTTACGATTTTTTCATATGACTTATCCTTGGCGGCAATAACAACGACCGGCATGTTCTCATCAATGAGGGCAATGGGGCCATGCTTCATTTCCGCGGCCGGATAACCTTCTGCATGGATGTAAGAGATCTCCTTCAGCTTAAGGGCTCCTTCCAATGCCACGGGGAAGAAATAACCGCGTCCCAGGTAAAGGAAATTGTTCGCATCCTTATACATTTCAGCGATCTTCTTGTACTGGTCATCAAAGGAAAGGAGATCGTCAAGTTTAGAAGGAATCTGGTTCATTTCCTTGATCAGGTCTAAATAAACCTCATCACTAAGTAATCCGCGTTTCCGGCCGATCAGTATAGCCATAAGAATCAGCACGGTAACCTGGGCTGTAAAAGCCTTGGTTGAAGCTACCCCGATCTCGGGGCCGGCATGGGTATAAACCCCTGCATCTGTTTCTCTCGGAATGCTGGATCCGACAACGTTACAGATTCCCAGGACCAGGGCACCGGCTTCCCTGGCAAGCTGGATCGCTGCCAGTGTATCCGCGGTCTCCCCGCTCTGACTGATGGCAATGACTACATCATCCTTGGTGATTAACGGGTTCCTGTACCGGAATTCGCTTGCATACTCTACTTCTACCGGCAGCCTTGCCAGGTCTTCGAAAAGGTACTCACCTACCAGGCCTGCATGCCAGGATGTCCCGCACCCAATGATAATTATCCGTTTTGCCTCGATCAGGCGTGGCATCACATCGTAGAGTCCGCCAAGCCGGAGATCTTTCAGGTCGGGCTTGATACGTCCCCTGAAAGTATCCTTTATGGAGCGGGGCTGCTCGAAGATTTCCTTGAGCATGAAATGATCAAAACCGCCCTTCTCCATCATCCCTATTTCCAGATCAAGCTGCTGGACTTTCGGTATAAGGGTATCATTGCCTACGGTTTTTAGGATCAATTCATTCTTTTTGATGATGGCAACATCATCATTGTTAAGGTAGATCACACTTTTGGTGTACTCCACTATGGGGGTGGCATCAGAAGCAAGGAAATATTCGTTTTCACCTATCCCTATAACAAGTGGACTACCTTTCCGGGCAGCAATCAACTTATCCGGCTCATCCTTGCATAAAATGATCAGCCCATAGGCACCGACCACCTTGGTCAGGGCTAGCCTGATAGCGATCTCTGCCGATACTTTCCCTTTCAGA
>JAZGGT010000474.1:0-2583 GCA_036480555.1 Bacteroidales bacterium
GTCATTAAAGGCGGAAACCAGCCGGTTTGCCAGTGTTTCCCCGTTTTTCAGCAGATTTCCAAAGGATATATTCTGGGATATGGGGCCATCGTAAAAAAAGAGATTAATAGATCTTCCGGAAGGGAGGATACATTGATAAGCCATTGTAGGGTCGATTTTTTCCCCGCTGACATCACGCCATTTTTTTGCATTTCCAAGTTTTCTTGTCTTTTTGGCCTGCTGCGGTGCGAGGATGGTAAACTTTATTCCAAGACTTACCAGGACCTCAAGTGTCTCTTTATCTACAGCTGCCTCAGGGAGCCACATCCCTTCGGGGAACCTCTTGAATCTCCGCTGGAAGTCTTTAATCCCCCATATAATCTGGGTATATTTGTCCCTTCTGTTCGCAAGGGGCATTATCATGTGGTTATACGCATGCGCAACCGCTGAACCATGCCCGGAGAACCTCTCCATGCTCAGGAGGTCAGCTTCAATGATCGCATCATGGACATCCGGTTTGTGTCTTTCAAGCCAGGACAAAAGCGTGGGGCCAAAGTCAAAGCTGATCTTTGAGTATATGTTTACAATATCAACAATTCGTTCTTTTGAATCGAGTATGCGGGAGGCCGCATTGGGTGCATAACATTCGGATGTGATTCTTTCGTTCCAGTCATGGTAGGGATAAGCGCTGTCCTGAAATTCGATTTCTTCCAGCCAGGGGTTTTCTCTCGGCGGCTGGTAAAAATGACCGTGAATACAAATGTATCTGTTCATATATATTCTAGCCTGAAGCTCATAGCTGTCAGCTGTCAGCTTTAAAAAATGACACACTCAGCGGAGGCAATGTAAGGTTAAGGGAAAAGTCCCTTCCCTGGGCAGGCCCTGATGAAGCTTCAACCCCCCCGATATTGCCCTTACCGCTTCCTCCGTAAATCTCTGCATCACTATTTAGAAGCTCTCTCCAGAAACCGCCTCTGGGAACTCCTATTATATAATTCTCTCTCACGACCGGAGTGAAATTACAGACAACAAGAATTATTTCATCACTGTTTTTATCTTTCCTGATAAAGCTTATGGTGCTTCCCTCCCAGTCATGGGAGTCTATCCACTCAAACCCTTTTTCCTCGAAATCAAGAACGTATAATGCAGGTTCATTTTTATAAAGGTGGTTCAGGTCCTTGAGCCATTTCTGTATCCCCTGATGAAAGGGATAATCAAGGACGTGCCATTCCAGGCTTTCGTCATGGTTCCATTCTTTCCGCTGGGCCAGCTCATTGCCCATAAAAAGGAGTTTTTTACCGGGATGTCCGTACATGTACCCGAATAATGTCCTGAGATTTGCAGAACTCTGCCATTCATCGCCCGGCATTTTGCCGATGAGGGACCCTTTACCATGGACGACTTCGTCATGGGAGAGGGGAAGGGCAAAGTTTTCTGTGAAAGAATACCAGATACTGAATGTTATCTGGTCATGGATATATTTTCTGAAAAGAGGGTCTTTTGACACATATTTCAGGGTATCGTGCATCCATCCCATATTCCACTTCATCCCGAATCCAAGGCCGCCGACATAAGTCGGCCTTGAGACCATCGGCCATGCGGTTGATTCCTCCGCCATTGTCTGAACATCGGGATGGGCCGCATAGATAGCTTCGTTAAGCTTTTTCAGAAAACTGATTGCGTCCAGGTCTTCCTTGCCCCCGTACTTATTCGGGACCCAGTCGCCGTCTTCCCTGGCATAATCCAGATACAGCATCGAAGCAACGGCATCTACCCTTATACTGTCAATATGATATTTGTCGAGCCAGAAGAGTGCGCTGCTTATAAGAAAATTTCTTACTTCATCTCTGCCGTAGTTAAAGATAGAGCTGTTCCATTCAGGATGAAACCCTTTCTGGGGGTCTTCATGCTCATACAGATAAGAACCGTCAAAATAGGAAAGGCCATGCTCGTCCGCAGGAAAGTGTGACGGTACCCAGTCCAGTATTACCCCGATGCCGTTTTGATGGAGCTGGTCGATCATGTACATTAGATCTTCGGGGGTCCCGTACCTGCTGGTAGGTGCAAAATATCCTGTTGTCTGATATCCCCATGAGCCGTAAAAGGGATGTTCGGTAACAGGCAGCAGTTCAACATGGGTAAATCCCATTTCTTTTACATAATCGGTAAGCTGATGGGCCAGTTCTCTGTAAGTGAGAAACCGGTTCTCTTCTTCAGGTACGCGTCTCCAGGACCCGAGATGGACTTCATATATGGACCAGGGGGCGTTCAGGGCATTGTTTTTATGCCTGTCTGCCATCCACTCTCCATCATTCCAGTTATAATCGATGCTGTGTACCACGGAAGCTGTTTTGGGAGGAGTTTCCCAGCGCAGTGCATAAGGGTCGCCCTTATCGACTTTGTAGCCATTTAAATTTGATTCTATATGATATTTATAAACAGACCCTTCCCTGATTCCCGGAATGAAGCCCTCCCATATCCCGGAATGGTCCCACCGGGGCATCAACTGGTGAGTCTCCTTGTTCCAGCCGTTAAAGTCTCCGATAACAGATATTTTTTCTGCATTCGGGGCCCACAGGGCAAAATAAGTCCCTTCTTTTCCGT
>JAZGGT010000475.1:0-4019 GCA_036480555.1 Bacteroidales bacterium
TGGTAGGGCAAAGATGTTTGCCCAGTATGAAGATCAATATCCTGTGACCAAAACAACCATTTATTTGCTATGCCTCTGCATGATCATTGTTGCAGCTTGTACACAATCTGCACATTACGATCTGTCTGAACAGGATTTTAAGAACCCGCCGGAAAGTTATAAACCTAAGACCTGGTTTCACGCCATGAGCGGTAACATGAGTATCGCGGGGTTGACCATGGATCTGGAGGCCATTGAAAAAGTTGGGATCGGAAGCTTTCTGCTGTTCAATGTCACGCAGGGCAAACCCAATGGATTTGGTCCCTTGAACGACCTGGGTGAGCAAATCAGTAATTCCTCCATGAAGCTGAGTGAATCCATTGGCTAATTCCCTTGGTGTTGGACATGTTTTCGTGAATTCATCAAGTTTGGCATAATAAAAACTTGAGATTGCCTTCATGGGCATTCATTTGAACAACTGAAATTTTCATGGTTTTATGATTTATAGTTAAACAATTGAGATAATTGTCAGGAAAAAGGAAGGGAGATACAGAAGGGGATTTATTGTAAATATCGTTTCTTTGTCTCATATTCTATGATGATATTAATCTCAATTAGTGGTAAAAAGCTTAAAAAATGTTTCATTTTTGTGACTTTCTCTAAAGAAAGATTTTATAAATATCAGATAATGATCAAATAATGACAGATATTTACTTTTATGCCGCAAAATTATCAATTTCAACAGAATGACACAGGGATTTTTTTACGATGCCCGTCCTTATACCAAACTTCTCCTGGTTTCATTCATGATGGTTTGTTGTTACCTGATCTTTTTTGGAATGGGTATACTCCTTGCCATGCCTTTGTTTAAAATACCCCCGGGGGAAGTAATACGCATCCTGGAGCATAATGAAGTTGAAGCAAATATCGGACTGTTAAAATTCCTGCAGGTATTGTATTCTATCGGGTTATTTCTTGTTCCGGCCATTCTTTCCGGGTTCCTGATCCAGCGTAATACCTGGAAATATCTTAAGGCCGACCGGGTATCCAATTACTGGATCATTATCCTGGTGATCACATTAATGGTTGTCTCCATCCCCTGGATCAATTTTACATCCTTCCTGAATGAAAAGCTATCACTTCCCGAGCGTTGGGGAGATCTCATGGAAAAGATCCGTGAGAACGATGAAACCTCATGGGATCTGATGAGGGCCTACCTTCAGACTGAAAATATCGGTGGATTATTGATCAACATTTTCATGGTTGCCCTGATCCCGGCCCTTGGCGAGGAATTTTTTTTCCGGGGAACAGTACAGCGCATCTTAACGGAATGGTTCAGGAACGAGCATCTGGCTATCTGGATTGCAGCCCTGCTCTTCAGCCTGATGCATTACCAGTTCCTTGGTTTTATCCCGAGGGTCATGCTGGGTGCATTATTTGGCTATCTGTTTGCCTGGACCGGCTCTATATGGATTGCTGTCCTGGCACATTTCATCAATAACGGAGTGGCGGTAATTTATTATTATATTTTTTACCAGGGAAGCCTGGAGATAGAGCCGGATAATATAGGAATTGAAGAAAATGCTGTGTTGATGATCCTTGCAAGTGTTGTGCTGACTGTCCTGTTACTCGCTGTAATTCAGCAACAAAGGAGGGGGTCAGTTCAATCGGGGATTGGTGGATTTGAACAGTGACTGCTCTGCCAGTTCACTTTTCCTGTATACATAAACCAGCCCATAATCTATGGCTCTTTCGCGTCTGAGATCATCAGGGAGGTCCTTGAAGGTCTCTTCTACCTCGTTCCAGACATTGACAATGATCTCATCTGCCTCCGGTCTTGTTTCGGACAGCTCTTTCAGGGTGCGGCAGTTGGACTGTCGTAAATTCTTCTGGTTGTAGTACGATTCATAGAATTTTTCAAACCTCACCTTGACAACAGCGATGGTAGGATTGGTAATAGGACTCATACCATTTTTGACACGATCGGCTTCTCCATCAATAATACATTTTCCCCACCTGATGACATCTTCTTCAGTGTTGAGTGTGGGGAGTTTCCTGTCATGTCCCTTCAGCTGATAATAGTCAAGAATGGATGGGGCAAGCTCCCCCCGCTGTATGGCCATGTTTACCACCTGAATAAAATGCGAGATGTAAAGTTTGGCCTTTTTCATCAGGCTGAGATGCTCCTTATTCCGCTCAATCTGTTTGGCAAGTGCATATTTTTGATGAATCATCTTCTTCTCAAAACCAGGAAGGAAAGAGACAATTTTCTGGTAGGTGCTCTGGGAAAATGCAAGCTTGAAAGGAGGGTTTTCCTTTCCCATTTGATAAGCTTTAAGAAGGGCTTTGTGCCTGGCTCTGTCAGTGTTGGGAAGTCTTCTGTAAGGCATTTGTTGAAAAAATGTTAATGCAGTGTTAATAATTTGTGCATCGAATGCGAATATAAGGAAATAATGATACTGCACAAGGGTATTCGTACTTTTTTGATAAAAGGTTACAAAACCACAAAAAAATAATTAATTCCTTTTAAATTCGGGAAATTATTATTCAAATACATGAATCATGTTTAAAGCAGAAGTTTATTCAAACAGACGAAGCCAGTTACGTAAACATTTATCCAGTGGAGTGGCTTTATTCCCGGCCAACAATGAAAGTCCAGTGAACTACCCGGACAATACATTTCATTACCGGCAGGACAGTTCGTTTTTGTATTTTTTCGGAATCGACCAGCCCGGACTGGCAGGGGTAATTGATTTTGAGTCTGGGGAGGATTACCTTTTCGGAGATGATCTCAGCCTGGATGATATTATCTGGATGGGACATCTGCCGTCCATGAAATTACTTGGGGAAAAGGCAGGTATCAGCAAGGTCCTGCCCTATATTAAACTGTCAGCATACCTTGAAGATGCCCTGCAGAAGGGAAGGGTCATACATTACCTTCCTCCCTACCGGGATGATACCCTGCTGGAGATAGCCAGGCTTACAAATTTGCCATGGGAGAAGGTAAAACCAGGCGCCTCTCCTGTATTGATAAAGGGTGTGATTGCCTTACGATCCATAAAAGAGCCCGTAGAGGTAGAAGATATTACAAGGGCGGTTGATACCAGTTTCGAGATGCATACCACTGTCATGAAGATGGCCAGACCTGGCATTTACGAAAGGGAGATTGCAGGCCGCATCGAAGGAATAGCCCTGAGTCATGGCACTATGACTGCTTTTCCTATCATTCTTAGCATGGATGGACAAACACTTCATAACCATTATCACGGAAATATCCTGGAGCAAGGAAGGTTAATAGTCACAGATGCCGGAGCGGAGACAGTGAATCATTATGCAGGTGATATTACCCGGACCGTTCCTGTTGACGGAAAATTCAACCAGAAACAGAAGGAGATTTATGAAATCGTGCTCGAGGCCGAAGTTTCCTCCATCGATAAGATCAGGCCAGGAACTCCATACCGTGACATCCACTGGGATGCTGCCAGGATCATAGCTTTGGGATTAAAGGACCTGGGACTAATGAAAGGTGATGTGGAAGAAGCTGTGAATGCAGGGGCACATGCCATGTTCTTTCCTCATGGACTCGGACATATGATGGGGCTCGATGTTCATGATATGGAAAGCCTGGGAGAGAATCTTGTAGGTTATAGTAAAGAAATACAAAGAAGTGATCAATTTGGAACTGCCTATCTGAGACTGGGTAAAAAACTGGAGTCAGGTTATGTAATAACTGTGGAACCAGGCATATATTTTATCCCTGCCCTGATAGACAGGTGGAGGTCGGAAGGAAAATTCACGGCCTATATAGATTATGAGAAAGTGGAATCATATAAAGATTTTGGCGGGATCAGGATAGAAGACGATATCCTCGTTACTGATTTAGGAAGCCGGGTCCTCGGCAAACCCATCCCGAAAACTGTACGGGAGGTCGAGGATATGATGAGATCTTAAAGAATCTTTGCAGTAAAATATTCCCGATTTAGCCTGGCAATGTTGGTAAGGTTAATTTCTTTCGGGCATTCCACTTCGCATGCGCCGGT
>JAZGGT010000476.1:0-6901 GCA_036480555.1 Bacteroidales bacterium
AAAATCGTGTCCTATTGTGAAGTTGAAGGATTAAATGGTATTGCTATCGATTATCATCGTTTTGTAGACGTTATCCTTCCGACCACTCTCTGGTCGAGATATGGTATTGTACAGGATAAAGAGTATCCGGAATTTGATTTTGGCTATCATCCCGCAATGATTAAATTATTCAAGGAAAAATATGGATACGACCCGCGTGAACTGGAAGACCCTTCAACCGATGAGAAGTGGCTGCAGTTCCGTTGTGATCAGATTACAGAGGTTGCCAATGAGATTGCTGAAGTAGTTCATTCATATGGTAAGGTGATGGCAGCATCACCATTCCCCACACCGGCCATGGCGAGAAAAATGGTTCGTCAGGATTGGGGGAAATGGAATCTGGATATTGTTTTCCCGATGGTATACCACAACTTCTATACGGGAGATGTGAGCTTTATATCCGATTGTATGATTGAGGATGTAAGGGATAAAAACCCGATGACTACCCTGTATTGCGGTATGACTGGTTCCAACAGCCCGGTCATGTTTGAATCTATGGATAGAGCATTAAATAACGGTGCCGAGGGGATAGCAATCTTTACTGTCAGAAGTTTGCGCTCACCGGAAATTCGTGAAAAATTTAAAGCATATGCTGACAGTGCCAGAGCATCACGAGCTGCTTCCAAAGTAAATTTGGGAGTTTCAGTCCCTAAGGTCGTAAATACAAATCCGTTTGAAAATACAGGTATTATGAATGCAGTTAATATGCATATGTTGGCTTACCTCAGTACGGCTAATGCTTCAATACTACCTGAACTGAAGAATACCGATCAGGCCACTATCGATCTTGTGTTTAAAAATGCATTGCGAGGAAACACTTCTGAAGATTATATTAACCGTCATATGAATGCACCGAGGAGAAACCAGGCACTTCAACCGATTGCAAAAGCATTAACCGATCAATTCATCAAGGATAATAATCAGGCCAATATTAATCTTAGCGGATATGAACTGAATAATGAATATGGTGCTACAAAATGCTATCAGGTAACTGAACAAAACAGTAATGTTGTATTTGATGTTACTTTCTACTTTTACGGAGGAATTATTTCCGGATGGAGTGTCGAACCGGAGAAAGTATCATACAAAAAATACAAAAATGGACGTGGTTCCTGACAAAAGGCATTAACTATTAATATATTTTGATTTGCTGGGGTAAGTCTTCAAATACGGCCTACAAACACGTACATATCTCGATGTTAAAAATGATGTAGATATGGATGAGTACTGGTATTATGACAATAAATAAAAATGATCCGCATTTGAAATATCAGATACTTTCCCATCCATCTAAACCAATCAATTTCAACGCATAATCGTGTGCATCACCCATAAATTCAGAAAACTATTTTTCGGAATTGGCAATTATTATTCATTGCGAGTTTTAGTTTTGTACCTTGATTGATCAATTACCTTTACCCTATGAAACAAGCAATCTTTATTGTACTCAGTTTGTATTTCCTTCAATGTCTTTCAGGACAAAGTCATCCGCACATCATCATTAAGAATTCCGAATATGATTCTCTCAGACAAAGGTCGACCCAATGGCCATGGTCGGTGATGAAAACAAAAGCAATTGAGACCTTTCATGATATCAACTATGAGCAGGATTTAGGTTATTATGATAAATGTTCGGCTGCTTTTGACCTGGCTGGAGCTGCCGCGCTATGTTATATACTGAATGATTCCGGCAGGATTCAGTTCATTGGGAAGGTGCAGGACGATGTGGCAAATCTGCTACGTGATATCCGGATCGGCAAGGAGACTGCGGATTATCCTGAAGCACATGGTTTTTCTGTAGGTCCGGCTCATGCTGCTTTCATGGCATATATTACCCTTGATATCATGTATGATGAAATGGATCCTGTGGTCAGAACGGCCATGGAGAGTGATTGTGATTATATTGCTTCAAACCACCATACATCATGGCTGGCAAGTAAATATTCCATAGAAGCAATGATGGAATTGTATCACCATGGAATCAGCAACACATTTGTAGAGAAAAAGAACCTTTACCGGGATTATCTTTCAGGTAATGTATCGGATGATGGCGTCTATACCACCGGTCCCGGGTATGCAACCAGCCGTTTGTTCATGGATGGCAGGTCGCAGAAAAAGATTTTCATGGATGTAGCCGAGTACCAGGGATTCAATGAATTTTACAGCAATCCAAAATTCCGGAATCTGCATGAGTGGATCTACGGATATGCATTTACACCCTTTAACAGGTCATACACTTTTGCCGATTCTCCGCCCGTTAAAAGTTTGGATGCCTGGTCAGTTGCCACGCTTCGTGTTTCAAGATTCTCAGAAACTGCTCAGCAATACGGGGCCTGGCACATGGGATCTCTTTCTGATACTGGTATCGTTGGCAATATTCTGCACTATATTCTATGTGACCACATCCCTTTGCCTTCCCAAAAGCCAGTCAGCAGGATATTCCGGAATGGCGGTGCATGGTTGCTTGACAGCAGTTACCATCGTGAATCACTGGCGGGAGTTCTCTGGAATATTAATACTGAGAATGAAAGTCACAGCCACCGTGATGCCAATTCCATCAACATCGTTGGATTCGGGGACCATATTCTGAGAAATTCAGGGTATGATGGGTGGAATTTACCTGATGATTCAACCTGGAACTGGATTCATAACACAGCAGCCTCGTCAAATACGGTAAGCCTTGACCACTATGATCATGCTGATTTCAGGGGTGGCGGAATTACTGAAGGCATCACCGGTTACAGGCTGGAATATGCATCGGGCAACTCCGGACCTTCTCTTAAAAACGGGAGCCATGACAGGAACCTTCTATTTGTGAAGCCGGAGGAGAACATCCCGGGTTACTTTGTTTTATTCGATGAGGTTTCTGTCAGCGGTACCATTAGCCAGGCCCATCTTTACCTGCACCCCAATGCTGAGACCCTGCCAATCATCCTCAATGATGGCCAGATGTATGACTGGACCATAAAAAGTTGCTACACAAATAATGAAATAAAGGTGAAGATTTATCTCGGTACCGAACCTCTCCAGACGGAGATAAAGGAAGGTTATCTTGCATCGTACCTCAATTGTGACAGGTTTGCCGGGAAATATATGAAGTGTACCTATGAGCCGGGTATTTCCGGGAACCAGACTATTAATACTTTGATCTACCCATACCTGGCCTGTAATAATACACCTTCATTCAGCAGGATTTCCGGACCCGGATACTCAGGAACGCAACTTTTATTCAATGACCAATTGTCGGATTATACCTTTACCTTAGAAGAATCAGGCGAAGCGATTTTCCAGGAGATAAAGTTCAGCGCAAAATCGGTATATATCAGAAAGGTAAACAATGATATCCTGAACTATTTTACCCGGAAGGGTACGAAGGTATTGTTTGAGGGCAGCAACAGGTATGGATTTGAAAGTGAAAACCCCGTCAGCCTCGTATGTACACGGAATACGGGTCAAATTATTTCTGAAGGCACAACAATCAGCATCTTCTATCCGGGGATAGAACATATTATGCTGGATAACCTTATTGCAGAAGTGATTGAGAAGGGCAGCGACTGGTTAAAAATATATGTACCTGCAGGAAATCATCATTTTCAGATCGGATCTCCTCATTCTGTAAGTGTCCAAAACAGCGAAGTCATTGGCAGCAGTGGTGATTATTAAGTAATTACACGTTCGCATAATTTCGCAAATTTCAATTTTTTAATCATTTCTCGATTTTTAACCGTTGCGATTTTGCGGGTAAGGATACATAATAACCACCTTATCCAGCTAAATTCATAATCGACATCTTCAAATAATTTGACTGCAATTAACAAGGGCCTCAGGATCCTACCTGAGATCCTTGTCTCTCTCAACTTTACTATTTGCCTGAATTCAGCCCAAATCCTATCTGGAGAAATAGGACTTTTCATTAAAGCGATAGGTCATCAAACACCGATACACGATAAAGTTATATGACCTTACTCCAATTTGATTAATTTCTTTGTCAACATATAATCCCTGGATCTTACAGTAATGATATAGAGTCCTTTCTGAAAGGATGATAGATGGATCTGGTGGGCGTTGCCTTCCATTTTATTCTGGTAAAGCAATTGGCCATTCAGGGAATTAATTTCTATTGAGTAGCTTCCTGATTCTATTGTTTTCAAAAAGCCATATGGTATCAGAATGGACATGGCAGATTCCCCCAATAGGATGTAAAACCCTGCAATCGGATTTCTTTGCTGGTGGTTGGGTAATAGGTGAAACGATGCCCATCAAACCGGCTAATAATACTGTTAGCCTGGTTTATCCAGATAAATCCGTCAGCGTCTTTTCGATGCTCAAGACTTTGCTGTTGGTCAATCCTTCCTTATCAGTGTATAAGGTGTGTGTGGGTGCGGGAATTTTGAGCAGCAAGGTCCCCCAAAAGCATCAGGAGCAGGCACAAAATAAATGCAGGCCTGGGCAGATTGAAATATGGAAGCCGATCTATCAAACCCATAACACAAAAACGGTGATTAATTATTTAAACTACCCCATCAATGGTCCATATGGGGTACATATCAAATTTAAACCATGTTTCCGAGTATTCATAATCCCTGGTTACCTGGCTCCAAATGAAGATTATTTTGGAGAATAGCAGGTAGTTTATTGGTATCTTCTGTTAATGAATTGTCATCACTTATAACCTGTTCCGTCAGCATTTCCTTCAACCAATCCTTTGGAATATCCTGCTGACCGTTGTAGAAGCCACTGTCTGCAACATACAGGGTGAGCTTTACCATCTCCCTGGGCGTGGTCTCAATTCCGAATCCCCTCAGTGTTATTCCGTCGCGGTATCTGACCCAGTTGTAATTCTCAAAGCCGATTTTTGAAAACAAGACATCATGGGCCCATTTATCGGTGGGTCTTCCTGCCAGCTGCTGGATCATGGGCGACAGCACTTGAGGGTCGCCGTCGTTATAATGAAAATCTGTGCCGGGCGATGTATAAACAGGCCTGGACAGGACGAAGTCAGTGATGTCATCCGGTAACTGCCGAAGAATTTTATCTGTCTGTCCCTCAACACCATCGTTACTGTAATCTATGCCGGATTGCATCATCCTTCATGCAGGATTCCGAGATCAGTTTTCCATTCCGGAAGACGAACATGCTCCGGAATTGCTGTCCCCATAGATACGCTTCCAGGATGAGCCTTGGACCCAGGTCATAAAAAGTAAACCAGTGCAAATGTCCGCTCTGCAGCTCAGGATAAAGCTGGAACTGGTAGTTCAATCCGAGGTATGGTCCGAGGTAAAGGTTAAACGAGCTGTTTCCCGCCAATCGGAACAAATAGTCAATGTTTACCGGGTTCAATTTGAAATTGATACCTGCTATTACCTTTGCAAAACTGGGTCCGAAACCAAAAATCCGCCCTGTAATCAAACAGATGATTACCATGATGGCCCCTGAGCATGCATGAGGTATTCAGCATTGCCCCGTTAAAGACCAAGCCATAGTTTTTCCCATCCTTAGCCTGAAAGAAACCGGCACCAAAGTCAAGGTAGGAGGCCGGTTTATGCTCCTGCGCCCCGGCGTCCCTGAGTGGTAAAGCAATGAGCTAAAAGAACATGAGCGGCAGGATCAACAAATGCGTTGTTCTATTATTGGTTTTACGGGATGCCATTATCCAGCATATCATCCCGCAAAGATTAGAAATATATTGTAAATATCGGGATTCATCAGTCGATCTTAATAACTTTGGAGGCATCCTTCAGGTCCTGGCTTTCTAAGGTACCATTTCCCTTGTAACGAAGGATACTTGCGCCGGAGGCTTTGATGTTGATTTTTCCGTTCACAGTAAGTTCTGCTAAACTTGCATCTGACAGGTCTGCATCCAGGTTCAGGCAGCTGAACGAATAACCATTCATGTTGCTCGCTCCGGATGCTGTGAGGCTGAAATCAGTGGTCTCACCGGTAATATAGAGTAATGATGCATCACGAAGGTCAGCTGAAAGACTCTGGATGATCATGGCCCCACTCATATTGCTGGCTCCGGTAAGGTATATGGCCACCTGGCTGGCTTGGAGTGTATCCTCCAGTTGGATCAGGGAAGCCCCATTTGCTGTATATCCAGTCAGGTATCCTGTCGTGAGGACCACCTTTAATTGGGCTTTACCACTGATGGATACATTGTCCTGAAGACGGATCAGTAGTTTATCAGAGGATTTTTCAACCTCGATGTACTGATGAAGGTTTTCATTGGCTATGATCTCAACCGGCTCCGGCGTATCTGAAAAGTTTACTTGAACTTCAAAAACGTCATTCACATCCAGTTCAGTATATCCGGCAATATCCCTGTACTCAATTGTAATATTGTCTGAAGGAATGACAGTGGTGTTTTTTTCGCATGCCATGACGGCGAGAATAATTACCAACCCTATTGCTGCTTTAATAAGATAATTTTTCATGATAGTTTTTTTAAGTAGTGTTTTGATATAAATTATTGTTATCTATGATTTTTTTAAAATGAGATTCTGTAGCTCAGGACGGGGATCAGTCCAGCCATAGGATATTCTATGCTCTGCTCATTTTCAGCATCATATAGTTGTGCCCATGTATTTAGCCGGTTGGTCACATTCTGGATGTCAAGGGAGATCACATGTTCAGATCTCACCTTGAAAAAATGCAACCTGGCCCCGATATCAAGCCTCAGGTAATCATCTGCCTTGACAGACCAGCTTTCATCTATCTTATAAACTGCCTCCCCTTCTTCTATGGAAGCTTCCAGGTCAAGTGGTACCAGCCTCTTGCCACCCGACCATATAAACTTGGCATTCAAGCCCACCATCTTATTATTCCCCCAGTGGAATTCTTTTCCCCCGACAAAATTGTTGAT
>JAZGGT010000477.1:0-15372 GCA_036480555.1 Bacteroidales bacterium
GAAGGTGAATTTAATGGACCCACCTGCGGGATGCACTGGCCGAATATCCTCCACAAGGATCCTGAGCGAAATTCCGAAATAGTCATGGGATGGATAGAGTTCCTGAAACCTTGCCATATCAGCATGCTATCGTCAAAAAATATCCCTGGGCCTATTGTTTTGCCTGAATTTATTATCTTAATAGTCTGCATTGTTGAGAAATACATACATGTGATAGTAATTCACTCATTTAGAAAATCTTCATTTTGGTCTCCTGTCCGAAAAAAATCTAACAAAGGCAGGTTTAGCATTGGATGGATGTTCAGTGTCCTCTTATTAAATACCTTAGTTATATCCGCCCAAAATGACACTATGATCCGGTTTTCAAATGTTGCCCACGCCATGGGTTTGTCAGATCAGATCCTGGGTGTTGCTGTTCATGGAGCTGCCTGGGGAGATATCAACGGTGATCATTACCCGGATCTTTTCCTCGGTGTTTTTGCCAATCACAGCATTCAGCCAAACCTGATCCTGTTGAACGAAAATGGTAAGGGGTTCAGAAAAATGGACAATCCTGATGTCGAAATCCGGTCACGGAATTCGGGTGCCTCTTTTGCCGACTTCGACGGGGATGGAGATGATGACCTTGTTGTCGTTCATGTCAATGATGTGGAAGGGGTAAGGCATGCACCCGAAATGGCCAAGAGCAATTTCCTGTATCGCAACGATGGGAAAGGTAATTTCATGGATGTCACAGCTGCAAGCAATCTCGGGTTTATCGGGGAATGGACGGGACGCAATCCTTTTGTACTGGACTATGACGGGGACGGGATGCTGGACCTGCTGATGCAGGATGATGCTGTCTGGCCACTTTCCATTGGCCACTCGAGGCTGATGAGGAATACAGGGGATCTTGTATTCGAGGATGTTACACTTGAAGCCGGCCTGGGAACAGACCTCAATGGACTGGGTGGAGCCGTGGCAGATATTAATGGAGACAGCTGGCCCGATTTCTTTTTTGCCCAGAGCTGTACAATGTATATAAACGGAAAGGACGGAACATTCAAAAAAGCAGACCAGGAATTTGTCCCTCCGCCATACAATGGATCCACACAGGATGGGAACCTTGAGTGGACCTGCGGGGCGGACCTGGGGGATCTGGACAATGACGGTGACCTGGACCTTGTAATGGGGGAGCATTTTCGCGAACTGCCACACAGAATAAGCATATATCTGAATGATGGAAACGATGATGAAGGATTCCCGGAATTCAGAAATGTTACCGAAGCGGCAGGGATACTTACGACAAAGAACCGCCAGCCTTATGTGGAGATACAGGACTTTGATAATGACGGCAGGCCTGATATACTTGTTGGCAACCCGGAAATATTTATTTACCGTAACACCGGTGTGGTAGATGGTGTTCCTCAGCTTGAATCTGTCTCCATTCCTGAAGATGCCAGTGCAGGCTTTCTCGGTTATTGGGTATCTGCACCCTCGGCTGACTTTGATCTAGACGGTAGAATGGATGTTTTTTATGGCAGCTATGATTCCCTCGTTCTCTCACCAATGCTAAGAAATGTTTCCAGGGAAAATAACTATTTAAAGGTTAAGATATCCCTTCCTGGAGGAGGGAACAGAAAGGGCATAGGGGCTACTGTCAGGGTCTATAAAAAGGGTATGTCCGGACAGGCAGGTGGGTTATTGGGAATGCAATACATTACAGTATCAAGGGGCTACAGCAGTGGAGGAATTCCGGAAGCCCTTTTTGGTATCCCCGGCGAGGACAGTGTGGATGTAATTGTGCAAATGCCCTGTGACGGACCTGTTTATAAGGTTAGAGCAGGAAAAAACAGTGATTGTATATTGCCGTCGAAGAGATAGATTCTGGTCAGTAATAAAGGATATTCATATTTATACCGTACTTTAATGAGTAATCGAAGAAAATTTTTAAAACAAGTTTCAGCAGCCGGTATCTTGAGTGCTTTACCAGGGAGCCTTTTTCCCCGGCAGCATGCTTTCTTTTATGAGAACCCTGAGGATCAGGATGAAATGATATGGGCCTGCCTGCTGCATATAAGCATGAACATGTGGGAGGCAAAATACCCTGTCCTCCCATTCGACGATTCCCTTTGGAATGATGCCCTTGGGAAGATGGTTGAAGTGGGTATGAACATGGTGGTAATGGATCTGGGGGATGCGATCGAATATAAGAGTCACCCGGAAATTGCAGTCAGAAATGCCTGGTCCACCGACAGGTTATACAAGGAACTGGAAAAGATCCGTGGCATGGGACTTGAACCCATTCCCAAGCTGAATTTTTCTACCTGCCATGATGCATGGCTGGGGAAATATTCCCGCATGATCTCAACTGATTATTACTATGACGTATGCAGGGATATTATTGCTGAAGTCGCTGATATCTATGGGAATCCTCGCCTGTTCCACCTTGGGATGGACGAGGAGAATTCACGCCTGCAGCGGGAACATGAACAGATCGTCGTAAGGCAGCATGAATTATACTGGGGTGATATTTACTTCCTGATAGGAGAGGTCATGAAAAAAGGGGCCCGTCCCTGGGTATGGCAGGATTATGTCAGGCACAAGCCCGAAAAATTTGCCAAAATGATGCCGAAATCGGTCCTCCAGAGCAACTGGTATAACCGTTTGGACTTTAATCCTGAAACAAATATCGAGGTAAAAGCATACCAGACTCTGGAATCACTCGGCTTTGACCAGGTTCCAGGAGGAAGCAACTTCTACGACGGAACAGATGAGAACATAATGAATAATGTAAAGTTCTGTGCAGAAAATATTGCAGACGAAAGGTTGTTTGGATTTATTCAGTCACCCTGGGTAAGCACTGAAGAGAAAAACAGGGAAAAGCTGATCAGGGGTATTGAACTGGCCGGAGAGGCAAAGACCTGGTATGAAAAGAATTATAAATAAGAAAGGATTGTATTTATGAAAAGAACACTTATCAGAATGGCCTGCCTGTTCACACTGGCCATCGCTGCCGGCAGTTTTTGCCAGGCACAGGAAACAGGCCCCATTACATTCAGTGATGTTACAGTCGATGTGGGACTGAATGAGCTGTTGAAAGGGATGCATGCACATTCAGTGGCATGGGGAGACATCAATAATGACGCTTACCCCGACCTTTTTGTCGGCACCTTTGCCACCCATGCCGATGAGAAATATGCGCACCGCGGGCACGGGGCCTTCCCGGAGCCGGATAAGTTGCTGGTCAACCATGGGGGAACCCGTTTCTCGGCCGTTTCACCTTCCCCCACGGAAATTCAGGGAATGAGCAGCGGGGCAGCATTTGCCGATTTCGACAATGACGGGTACCTGGACCTGGTGACTTCACACATTGCCAATAGCAGTGAGGATAATAATCACGGCAGAAGCAATGCCCTTTATCGAAATGACGGACAAGGCGGGATGACTGATGTATCGGCCAATAGCAATCTTATTTATAACATCGACACTATCGTCGTTTCTGCAAGGAATACTTTCGTATTGGATTATGACGGTGACGGAAGGATCGACCTGCTGATGCAGGATGATGATTGCTGGAGATGGTCGATCGGGGAATCCCACCTGATGCGCAACATGGGAAACATGGTTTTCAAGGATGTTACGGTTGATGCGGGACTTCCAAAAAACATGAACGGGCTGGGAGGTTTCGTGGGCGATATCAACATGGATACCTGGCCTGATATTTTCTTTGCACATACCAATGTTATGTATATCAATAACCGGGACGGTACATTCCGCAAGCTTGATTACGAGTTTTTCGATCCGCAATATTCGGCTAACGCGAAGGAAGGGAATCTTGTGTGGACCTGCGGGGCGGAGATAGGGGACCTGAACGGGGACGGTCTGCTGGATATGGTTATGGGTGACCATTTCGGGAATACTTTGGATCATAAGGCCCATGTTTACATAAACAAAGGGATTGATGAAAACGGAGATCCCCGCTTCGAAGAGGTAAGTGAGGAGATAGGGATAGATACCGTATCCCAAAAGGAACCTTTTGTAGCCATAGAGGATCTTGATAATGACGGGGATATGGATATTCTTGTCTCAACCCGGGAAAGTTTTATCTATACCAATACCGGGAACGCCCCCAATGGTTTGCCCCGGTTCAGCGGTCCGACAGGGTCTAACGCTCCTTCCGGGGGACTCGATTACTGGCCGGCGGGCGGGATGGTGGACTTTGACCGTGATGGCAGGCTTGATTACCTGGGGCCCCAATGGTACGCTGTAGTGAGATCACCCCTTCTCAGGAATGTTACGGAAGGAGCAGAGAACTATATCACCATCCGGATGGATATTCCTGCTGAAGATAACCGGAATGGTATCGGGGCTATGGTCAGGATCTACGAACCCGGGAGCTCAGGGAAGGAAGATGCCCTGCTTGGTATTAAATGCATAAGTGTCTCCAACGGGTACAGCGGGGGATGCCCTGCCGAGGCTCATTTTGGCACCCCAGGCTATGAAAAGGTGGATATTACCATTTCAATGCCATGCGACGGGAAGGTATATAATGTTAAAAAGGTGCAGACAAAACAATTATTCACCTTCACGGGCCAGTCCCGGTAATCAGACCTGTGCTTAATGATAAACCAGTATCCTGCCCACCTGGCTTGCTCCTTCAAAGCGCATCCTGTAGAGATACAATCCGGCCGGGTGTTTCATGCTTTGCCAGGTGACCATGTGACTGCCTGCTGCTTCATGCCGGTTCACCAGTACATCAACGACCATCCCATGCGGGTTTATAACCTCTATTAATACATGTCCCGGGCGGTTGATCTTGTATGGGATTGTTGTTTTCCACTTCACAGGATTGGGGTAATTTTCCTCCAGTTGAAAAGGCAGATTTGAGATACTATTGGTAGGAACACTGGTTGCAGTATAGTCATATGCTTCATTGACAAGATGCCAGTAGTCTTCGTTTCCTCCATCATAATTCTTCTGAAGATAATAGGTTTTTAATGGTATACGATCGAAGTCCTGGAGATTTCCAAGGGTGGCCCCCTTATCCGGGTCCCACTCATACAAGGGGATATTGGATGGATTGAAATGGGATATCATGCCACGTTCCTTTGCCATGTGAAAAAGCCCGAAATTACCAGGTTCATGTCCGCCGATCCAATGCCCGATAATGTCCACATAAAAGGAATTCAACCCGAAAATAATATAGTTGCACATATAGTCGGTAGCTAAACCCTGTGCGCTTGGCCCATCCATAAAATTTCCGTCCCTTCCGTAGATCCCCTCGATCACATGGAGTCCCGGCTTATTCACCGAATTGTTATCCAGGCATCTGCTAGCCCATGTTTCCTGCCATATTCCGCCTGAAGATCCCGGTTTATCCCAGCGGGGAATACCATCAGCTGCATGGCGGTTGTAATTATTAAGGATATTAGAGAATGTATCGTCATGCCTGTCTTGGGCTTTGATGTTCAGGTGATCGCCATACTCGTTGCAATGTCTCTGGTAATTCATGGCGATGGTTCCCTGGATGTTTTTGGCGGCAAGGGTTAGTCCCATACCATGCGCTTTCAGTTTGGCAACGTTCATCAGCCAGGTATCAGGTGAATTCACCGGCCATAAATAAGGGATCCTTTTGAAATAAACCCCGTCCGGTACATCGACCCATTGGATTTGTTCGGAAGTCAAGTCGTAATATGGCGTTTCAATAACTGCCAGGTCAATCCCGGTCCGTTCCGCCATGGCATTATATCCACCGTCCTCCAGGTCAGACTCGCAGTTTACTTCCCTCATATAAAACTGGGAACCGGTTATGCCAAGTTCCTTCATGCTTTCGATGATACCTTCCATGAAACTGGCATCCGTGACGATCCCCATGGAGCGCTCAAGGGTGTATTTTTCATGCCATCTTGCACGGCAGGTAAGATTGGGTTTGAAAGTAAATTTATTAGAGAGGGGGACACCTGTCTCTGTATCATTGGTAAGGCCCAGAACGGATCTGCCGAAACTCAGTCCGGCTGCCTTCATAGCCTCTGCATTGGTCTTGATATCAACACTGGTTTTCATGATAAAGACAGCATCCGGGTTTCCCTGGACAAAAGGATGTAGGCCAAATAAGCTGTCAGCTGCCTTTACCTGCATGGACATAGCCTTCATTGGATTGAGCATCAGTCCGCTACCTGCAATAACGGATGAGATGATAAAAGATCTTCTGTCGAGCCTCATGATGAAGGTTTTATTTTTAATGATTGGTAAATTAGAACTAAAACAAGAATTATCAAAGAAAAACCGTTCCGATACCATCTTGGCGGTATGCATTGTAAGAAATGATGAGCAGTGGTTCGGGACGACAAGGGGGTTATCTGGTTTGCCACCCCCTTGGGGATTTCATCATTTGACGGCAGCCAGAGGACAAGCTATAAAAAGAATTAGTATGTCCTCCTTCGTCTTAAAAAGTTGTTAAATAGCTATTTATGGAGTGATGCTCTCCCGATGTTGCTGTATATTTGTAGTGAATGTTAAGATGATAAAAGACCAGGAAGGATTTGAAGGGAAGATTTATGGTTTTTAAGATTATTTTAACATTTTTTCACAAACAAAATCGCGATTTTCGCGTTGTATATATAAAGGTTTAGGTTAAAATAGGTTTAGTGGTTAGTGTTTTTAGTTAGTAATTAGGGTGAAAAGGCGCAGTGTACACTGCGCCTTTTTTTATTCAGCAAACATCAGTTCCACAATTTGCTCCCTGTCCAGGTCATTCAGCAGATTATCAGGATTCTTTCCATTGACATTATTTTTATTCATTAATGATACGATCTCGTCTTTTTTATCCGCAGTTATTCCAATATCCCCTAAACGGATGGGACATTGAACCTGTCTGAAGAAACTTTCGAGACGCTCAATTGTTCTTTCGGCAGAAGTATCACCAAAAAGATCCTGTCCAAGTTTTTCCAGCCTCTGCCCGATCTTCGGTTTCATATGTTTCATCCATGCAGGAAATGCAATGGAAAGGGAAGCACCATGTGTGGTATCATACAGGAGAGATAGCTGGTGCCCGAGGGCATGGCTTGTAAACTCCCCGTTTGCTCTCCCGCAGGATAAAAGGCCATTCAATGCAGTTGTCGCTGCCCACATGATCCTGGCCCTGAGGTCATAATTATTGAGATCATTCATTAACATGGGACCGTATTCCATGGCTTCGAGGATAATGGATGCTGCGAAACGGTCAGAAAGACTGGCATCACCCTGTCCAAAATAATTTTCCAGTACATGGGCTATCAGGTCTGCAATACCATACCCTGTATGATCGGGCGGGACACTGCAGGTATATGCCGGGTCCATGAAGGAATGGCTTGGGAACATGACAGGGTGCCGGTATCCGAATTTCTCCATGGTCTTGTTATTCTGCACAACAGCCACCGCATTCATTTCGCTCCCCGTAGCCGCAAGTGTCAGTACTGCAATGATGGGAACTACCCTTTTCGGATCCCGCAGGCCTTTCATAACATCCCAGCCACTGCATTGTTCTGTGATACAAACCGCGATAATCTTTGCTGAATCAATCACAGATCCACCTCCCACGGCAACCACCATATCCACCTTATGTTCGATTCCGATAGCAGCAGCCCCGTCCACATCCTCAATAACAGGATTGGGCTTGATCCCGCTGAATTCTACCACTTCAATATCCGACCTGTCGAGCTGGTCTTTCGTGTCCTGGTAGCTTCCGTTGCGCAGGACAGATCCCCTGCCGTATACGAGCAGGGCTTTTTTACCAAGTTGGACGGCGACTTGTCCGAGTTGCCCGACAATGTCTTTCCCAAAATGTACTTTTGTAGGATTATGAGCTATAAAATTTTCCATTAACTTATGTATATCACTCCACAGCAGCTGTCCCTGCTGGCTCCGGTGACGGAGGCAAAACAATTATTTTTTTTATGTAACCTCAGCATTCCGAGAAATGCAAAAATGAGGGCTTCCTTGTATTCTATCAGGTCATTGGAAGGTATGATGATGTTTCCACGGCTTATTTCCCTGATCTTCTCAACCAGGAATTTGTTATAGGCGCCACCACCGGTAACCAGAACCTTGGCACCGCGGCGGATTTGCCTGGCGATCTGGAAGGAGATATGCTCATACAGGGTTCTCAGGATATCCGTTACAGGCAGGTTGAAATCCCTCATCACCGGCATGAATTCATATTCCATCCATTCCCGTCCGAGAGAACCGGGACCTGCAGTGTGATAATAATCTATGCTGTTCAAAGCCCCCAGCAGGGTCTCGGAGACATTGCCTGATCGGCCGGCAAAACCGTCTCTGTCATAGGGAAGATCCAGCTCTGCCGCCAGGTGATTAAGGATGATGTTAACCGGACAAACATCCCTGGCAAGCCTCTTCTCATCCGGTTGATAGGAAATATTGGCAAATCCGCCCAGGTTCAGGCAGAAGTCGTATTCCCCGAAGAGGTACTGGTCACCTACGGGAACAAGAGGAGCTCCCTGTCCCCCGAGCAGAACATCCATTTTCCTGAAATCTCCTGCTGTCGTTATACCGGTTAAGCTGGCAATTACCTGCGGGTCACCCGCCTGCATTGTGAAACCGGCCTCCGGCTGATGAAATACCGTATGTCCGTGGGAGGAGATCAGGTCCACATTTAAGCCGGATGTTTGTATGAAGTTGCGGGCATTGTCGGCCAGGAATTGTCCATATTCCTGGTGAAGGTTCAACAGGTCAATCCCTGACATATGAGGGGCTGAATTAAGCTTTCTGATCCAATTTTCTTTATACGGGATCGTCTCAGCAGCATGTATGCGATAGATCCATTTTTTGCCGCTCTCCCAGAAAGAGCAAATAGTTAGATCGAGTCCGTCGAGTGAAGTGCCCGACATGATCCCCAGTATGTTTTTATCATTGTCCATGTAAGCCGGGCCAGGGATTACCAGTAAAATTCAGTGTAATAATACGCTATATTATCTTTATTGTCAATAATATATAATTCTAATTCATGGTTTTTTCCACGCTCCAGCCGTTTCGTATCAAACCGGTAGAATACCAGGTTGTTCTTCAGATCATATTCTATAAGTACCCAGTGGTTGTCAATATAACCTTCATAGGATTTAATACCTGATTGTTGGTCTCTGACCCTGAAACGGATTGAGGATTTTGCATTCATATCACGGGATCCGCCAAGATTCAGGGACTTTATCTCAGGAGCAATAGTATCTATCAGCACTGTGTACCTTCCAAATGAGCGTATCTTGCTCCTGACCATGCCGTCTTTCCACTCACCTCCTGCTGGCTCGGTATGCCCTTCTTCCCCGTTCAGATATCCCAGGTAGGCTTTATCCCTCAGATTCTCCGGAAGGCTATCAGGTAGTATGGCAAGCTCACCCGAGAGATGCATAGGGGTACGGATATGATGGATGTGGTGAACGGGGGACCATGAGCCTGGCACAGCATCAGATTTTCGATAGGTAAAATCCAGGTCCTCATAAAGGCTTCCTTTGGGAATTGTCAGGACCACGTCCTCTTTCCTGAATTCATTGGGTAAATCCCAGGAAAATTTCCGGATAAAACCATCGATGGGGAATGCTGGTGGAATGGAATATGATTGACCACCCCGGACCGTGAAGGATAATTCGCTGCTGTTGGCTTGGGTATCCTCCAGGATAAACCTGACCTGGTATTCCCTGTCCTCTGAAAAATCACAGATCCCTTCATCCTCAACATATTGATACAGCCCCAGGCGGTTATTTGGTTCCAGGTAGGTTTTCTGTACCAGCCTGCTGTTTATCTGCTTCTCTTCATAATCGATGTAACTGTTGATATACCTTGATTCGCTGAACTTAAACTGATCCATTTT
This sequence comes from Bacteroidales bacterium, assembly GCA_036480555.1. GTDB lineage: Bacteria > Bacteroidota > Bacteroidia > Bacteroidales > SM23-62 > SM23-62. Next base: position 9,842 of record JAZGGT010000477.1, read on the forward strand.
CCAGTGGTATTTCAGCTCTCCGTCTATGAGCATCATTATACTGAAGACCCCGCAGCGATTATGTGCACCGTTGAGGTAATCGAATGCTTCAATCCCAAAGCCTATCCTTCCGTTTGCCATAAGCTCCTGCATATCTTTCAGTATGTATACTGCACTGTCAGCTTCCACATGAAATCGTTGTTTTCCGCCGGCACCATTTACATGGCTCTGTTTATCCATAGGGTACAGGTATACCGACCTCAGCCTGGGTGCAACATCATCCTCTATATCAAATCCGAATAAAAGTACATTCATGGGAGCCTGGTTGGCGGCATTCCTGATCTCGAAATGCAAATGTGGACCAAAGGAGTACCCTGATGAGCCTGATAAGGCAATAAACTCCCCCTTTTCCACCCTCCATTTCCCTTTTTCAGGATAGATATTCAAGGCATGTTTTTCCTGTTTATACTGAAGCTCCCTCACATGATCAGCAATATCCTGCCTGAACCTGTCTAGGTGGGCATAAACTGTTGTGTATCCGGCCGGATGAGTAATATATAGCGTATTACCGTAACCGGCTGCCTCAACTTTTATCCTTGAAATATAACCTTCTGCTGACGCAAAAATCCTATGTCCCGATACACCCTGTGTTTTAATATCAATGCCGGAATGAAAATGATTGGATCTCAGTTCACCGAAATTGCCGGAGAGATACATGGAAATGTTTATCGGCGGGACGAAATAATCCTGACGGAATATAGGCTGGGCCCGGACTGGTCCATCCAGGTAGAATACTGTCAACAGTATCATAGGAAAACGGTAGAGCATGCTTCAATCTTAATCAACAGTTCACCCCCTTTAATCAAAAGGGGACTTATGTTCGTAATTTCGATGCCTAAATATTTTAAATTTTCTGTAACAATCTTATATTTGTAGTAAGAATTTATTAACATGAGTGTTTCACATCCGGATACCTTTGAACAATTACAGTTACGTATCCGGCAGGTGGTGGAGCTTTACCAGAAGGAAAAAACAGAAAACGGGCAACTGAAGAAGAAAAGTATTGAACTGGAAGAGAAACTGAAGCTCGATGATAACAGGCTAAACGATCTTGAGGAAAAATATAATAAATTAAAAATTTCAAAAGCGCTGATTGCCTCAAGTAACGATGTACATGATGCAAAATTGAAAGTGAACAGGATGGTGCGGGAGATTGATAAATGTATTGCTCTTTTGAACAGGTGATCTGTGCCAGATGGATGAAAAACTGTCAATTCGTATAAATATTGCAGACCGGTATTATCCCTTAAAGATAGACCGGAATGATGAAGAGAAGATCAGGAAAGCAGCCAGGACGATAAACGAAAAAGTATTACAATACAAACAGAAATACGCAGATAAGGATACACAGGATTTTCTGGCAATGGCTGCCCTGCAATTTATGATAAAAGTAATTGACGGAGAAGGGATTAAAGGAGATTCGGAGATACAGCAAAAGATCAGGGATTTGAATGAGGAACTGGCAGCTGTGTTGGACAGAGAGTAATATACGTTCTTTAACATAGAAGAATTTAGCCCGCATTGTTTCTTCAACCATTTATGGAACTCAACATTAATCATTTTGGGGCAAAGCTCAATTGATCTAGGTCAGGCCTCATCCCCTTCGGGGGACTCCCCGATTTATCGGGGGGCAGTGGAAGACCGAAATCGAATGGCAGCTCCACCCATGTTATACAGGGGTTTTATTAAATCTTGAGGAAGCGTGCGGGTTTTTTTATATATACCCAGAATAAACCAAATAAGCTATGAACGCTAATATATTATTAATTATAATAGCCCTCATATCACTGGCTGCCGGGGGAATCATAACCTACCTTTTTCATCTGATGATTTTACGCAACAGGAGCACCAATATCATCAAGGAAGCCGAGGCTGAGGCGGAAGTGATCAAGAAGGATAAAATTTTACAGGCCAAGGAGAAATTTCTCCAATTGAAGTCTGAACATGAAAAAGTGATCAATGATAAGAACCAGCATGTCCTGGTTGCTGAAAATACCTTAAAGCAAAGGGAAGGTTCTCTTTCACAGAAGACTGAAGAAATACATCGAAAAAACAAGGAGGTTGATGCCATCAGGGATAACCTGGCCCATCAGATGGACATCCTTGAAAGGAAAAAGGAAGAGCTCGATAAATCACATAAACAGCAGGTTGAACAACTTGAAACCATTTCCCAGCTCTCTGCTGATGAAGCCAGGAACCAGCTGATCGAGTCCCTCAAAGATGAGGCAAAGTCAGAAGCCATGTCTTCTATTAATGAGATCGTTGATGAGGCCAAATTGACGGCCAACCGGGAGGCCAAGAATATCGTCGTGAAAACCATCCAGCGTGTAGCGACTGAAACTGCCATCGAGAATTCCGTAACTGTATTCAATATTGACAATGACGAGATAAAGGGGCGTATCATCGGAAGGGAAGGAAGGAATATCAGGGCCCTTGAAGCTGCTACCGGGATTGAGATCATTGTGGATGATACACCTGAGGCCATCATACTTTCAGGCTTTGACCCGGTGAGAAGGGAAATCGCCAGGCTTGCACTTCATCAGCTTGTCACTGATGGCAGGATCCATCCGGCGCGGATTGAAGAAGTAGTTAATAAGACACAGAGACAGATTGAGGAGGAGATTGCGGAAGTTGGTAAGCGGACAATGATCGATCTCGGGATCCATGGGATCCATCCCGAACTGATAAGGCTTGTGGGTAAAATGAAATACCGTTCTTCTTATGGACAGAACCTTCTTCAGCATTCCCGCGAGGTGGCCAACCTCTGTGCAGTCATGGCTTCAGAGCTGGATTTAAATGCCAAGCTGGCAAAGCGGGCTGGTTTATTACATGATATCGGCAAAGTGCCTGATGATGAGCCTGAACTGCCTCATGCAGTCCTTGGGCTGAAACTCGCCGAGAAGTATAAGGAGAAAGCAGAAGTTTGCAATGCCATCGGAAGCCATCATGATGAAGTCGAGATGAATACATTGCTTGCACCTATTGTTCAGGTTTGTGATGCCATCTCGGGTGCCCGTCCCGGAGCACGCAGGGAGATCGTGGAATCCTATATTAAACGGCTGAAGGAGCTCGAAGCCCTGGCCCTGTCTTATCCGGGTGTCAGTAAAACCTATGCAATCCAGGCCGGCAGGGAGCTGAGGGTGATTGTTGGTAGTGAAAAAGTCAGTGATAAAGATGCTGAAAGCCTTTCCTATGATATTGCAAAAAAAATTCAGGATGAGATGACATATCCCGGACAGGTCAAGATCACCGTCATCAGGGAAACACGTGCCGTGAGTTATGCAAAATAATGCCCCCGGAAGGAAACGCCTGCTTGTTACCGGGACCGCCGGTTTTATCGGTTTCCACCTGATCAGATCTCTCCTTGGATCGAACTACGAAATCTTTGGTCTGGATAACATCAACGATTATTATGATGTTGATCTGAAATACAGCCGGCTGGCTGAAACAGGTATTGCACGGGAAAAAATTGAATATAATAAGCTTATCAGCAGTACTGTTTCCGACCGGTACAAATTCATCCGGCTGCATCTTGAAGACAAGGACAAGCTGGTCAGCCTTTTCAGTGAATTAAAATTTGACAGGGTTGTGCACCTGGCTGCCCAGGCCGGAGTGCGTTATAGTTTTACCAATCCGGATGCATATGTTGGCAGTAACATTACAGGTTTCCTGAACATACTGGAGGCTTGCAGACACAATCCCGTAGAGCACCTCGTATTTGCCAGCTCATCCAGCGTCTACGGGTTGAATAAGGAAATGCCTTTTTCGGTACATTCGCCTGCTGATCACCCGGTAAGCCTGTATGCTGCGAGTAAAAAAAGCAATGAACTGATGGCGCATTCGTACAGCCACCTTTTCGATATCCCGGTAACCGGACTCCGGTTTTTTACCGTTTATGGTCCATGGGGAAGACCGGATATGTCATTGTTCATATTTGTTAAGGCCATCCTGGAAGGCAAGCCGATTAATGTGCATAATGAAGGCAGGATGGAGCGGGATTTTACCTATGTTACTGATATTGTCAAAGGGCTTGAAAAAGTGCTTGAATCACCAGCCGTGAAAAATGACAGAGTTGAGGGGAAGATGGATCCGGCGATATCTTCTGCACCCTACCGCATTTATAATATAGGGAACAGCAAACCGGTCAGACTGATGGATTTCATCTCTGCCATTGAAGAATACCTCGGCAGGAAGGCCATTATGAACATGATACCCATTCAGCCTGGTGAGGTAGAAAAAACCTGGGCGGATGTTTCTGACCTGGAAAATCAGTTCAACTATGCACCGGACACCCCTGTAAGAGAAGGTGTGAAGCATTTCATTGAATGGTACAGCTCGTATTTCAAGGTCTGAGGCACCCGGCTGATCAGGAAGGACTGATCATCTTCAATACCCCCTCAAATAGATTTGCCTTCTCTCTGTACCCGGATTTATGATAGGCATTGATCAGGTTCTGCAGGACCCGGACAAGGATATCCAGGTTGCTGCATGGCCGGAAATGAGATTCCTGGGGTTCTATCTTTTGTTGCTTAAGAAAATATTCGATTTCTCTCCTGCCCAGCACAGCTCCCCGGTTGTAAGGATTGATATATAACAGGATATCTTCCGTAACAAGCACATCTTTATAGGCAAGAATGAAGTTCTTGGGAAGGTTAACTCCAAAAATGGGCAGGTTCAGCCGTTGTGCTATAATGGAATAAACGAGCGCCAGGGATATGGGATTTCCTTTCCCGGTTTCCAGTACCTGGTTGATGAAAGAATTTTGTGGACTGTAGAAATTCTTGGTGTTCTTGGTAAATCCATGAACATCATAAATGATGTGATTCAGTATTCTTACTTTTTCAAGGGCTGTCAGGTTGTTATTAAGTTCAAGCCAGACATCTTTTTTGATCCTGTCAAGGCTGATCTCAAGTTCCTTCATCTCAAGGTCTGGATACTGGTACCTGGAAATAAGGAAAACCCCTTTCATGAGATCATTTTGTTCAGTCCGTACCCATTTTTGTAATTGATTGTGGTTATACTGGGTCTGGATTTCCTGTATCAGGTTGATGATCCTGTCCTGGTGCATAGGGTCCATCGAACCTTCCCAGGCAGCTTCGAGGTCGGGCAATATTGTGGGACCCTGTTCCAGGATCCGGGTGGAAACCGTCTGGTTTACCACAACATTGGGATCATCCAGCAATTGGAGCAGCGCCTGTATTTCCTCCCTCTTCATGGTCATTTCAGCCTTCGGAGTATAGATATTCGAGGGTGAATTTAATTAATTTATTAACAAGCCCTTTATAATCTTCTGTGAATTCAAGGGAAGCACGGTTTGCGATCATGGCACACAGGGTCACAGCTTCATGTCCGAGAAGCCTTGCCAATCCAAATAAAGCTGAACTTTCCATCTCATAATTGGTGATTCGGAGATCCCGGTACCGGAAGCTTTCCAGTTTGTCATTCAGTTTGGGGTCCATAAGTTGAAGACGGAGCTTTCTGCCCTGGGGACC
>JAZGGT010000478.1:0-2744 GCA_036480555.1 Bacteroidales bacterium
AACCCGGCAAGCAGCTTTGGTTTAATCAGTCAATTTGGTTAATTTTCAAAGTCATTGATCCACTTATGGAAACCCCTGAGATTATTAAAAATGATCCCTGGCTTAATCCTTTTGAGGCAGTCATTAAAAACCGGATGAACCGTGCCAGGCAGAAGGAAGCTGAACTATCCTCAGACAGCCTTGCAGTTTTTGCTTCGGGACATTTATACTATGGCCTGCACCGCTTGGATAAGCAATGGGTTTTCCGCGAATGGGCCCCCAATGCCACCAGGATATTTCTGGTTGGTGAGTTTACCGGCTGGGAAGAATCCCCGGAATGGGAATTGAAGTCCACCACCAATGGAAACTGGGAACTGATGCTGCCCGCTGACAGCATTAAGCATGGGGATCTGTTCAGGCTGTCCATGCATTGGGCTGAGGGGCGGGGAGATCGCATACCTGTATGGATAAACCGGGTCATGCAGGACCCGGATACCTTAATCTTCAATGCCCAGGTCTGGCATCCGGATCAACAATATTCATTTAAAAACAAGTGGATTCCTGCCCGAAAATCCCCTCCACTGATCTATGAAGCACACCTGGGCATGTCATCGGAGGAAGAAAAGATCTCCTCCTACAGGGAATTCCGCAAAAATGTCCTGCCACGTATTGCAGCCGGCGGTTATAACATGATCCAGCTAATGGCCATCCAGGAACATCCTTATTATGGATCATTCGGCTACCATGTTTCCAGTTTTTTTGCTGCCTCTTCGCGCTTCGGTACCCCTGAAGAATTAAAAGAACTGATTGATGAGGCCCATGGCATGGGTATCGCGATGATAATGGACCTGGTCCATTCCCATGCTGTTAAAAACGAGGTGGAAGGGCTTGGACGATTTGATGGCACACCCTGGCAATATTTCCATGACGGTCCGAGAAGAGAACATATTGCCTGGGACTCCCTCTGCTTCAATTACCGCAAAAACGAAGTACTCCACTTCCTGCTGTCCAACTGCCGGTACTGGCTTGAAGAATACCGTTTCGATGGTTTCCGTTTCGACGGGATCACAAGCATGCTTTATTATGATCATGGCCTGTCCAGGGATTTTACAAGTTACGAGATGTACTTTGACGGGCAGCAGGATGAGGATGCAATAAGCTACCTGATGCTGGCTAATAAACTGATAAAGGAAGTTCATGGAGACTCGGTCACGGTTGCAGAAGAGATGAGCGGCATGCCCGGACTGGCGGCCCCCCTGGAATCGGGTGGATTTGGTTTCGATTACAGGATGGCCATGGGGACACCTGACTACTGGATCAAGATCCTGAAAGAAAAATCCGACGAACAATGGAACGTCAGTGAGATCTATCATGAACTCACCCGGAGACGGGATGATGAGCTTACCATCGGCTATGCGGAATCACATGACCAGGCGCTGGTGGGAGACAAAACGATCATATTCAGGCTTTTGGACAAGGAAATGTATGACAGCATGAACCTCGGGAGCAATAACCTGGTCATTGAGCGGGGGATTGCCCTGCATAAAATGATCCGTCTGCTCACCTTTGCTACCTGTGGCGGAGGATACCTGAATTTCATGGGCAATGAATTCGGACATCCTGAATGGATCGATTTTCCGCGTGAAGGCAATAACTGGTCATATAAGTATGCAAGGCGGCAATGGTCGCTGGTCGATCATCCTGATCTCAGGTATAAGTTCTTAAGCAGGTTTGACCGGGATATGATCCACCTGTTCAGAGAGGAAAAGATCCTCACACATAAATGGCCTTATTTACTATTAGAAAACCCTGGTGACCAGGTCCTTATATTTGGAAGGGGAGATCTTGTACTCGTCTTTAATTTTAATCCTGTTAAATCATTCAGTGACTATGGATTCCCCGTTGATCCCGGTAAATTCCAGATCAGGCTCAATACTGACGGTGTGAATTATGGTGGCCAGGGACTGGTAGATGTTGATATGACTTATTTCGCACATCCCGATCAACATACCTCACCCAGGCACATGCTAAAACTGTATATTCCTGCACGTTCAGCCCTGGTATTAAAGAAACTCCCCCATACAAGAGTCCACCAATAAGGGCCCGGAATAATGAAGCCGGTCATGCCCATTTTACCAGTGCAAAATCCTGCCTGTGAGGCAGGTTTACATTCTTGGGAAATATCCTTATCCCATAATTTAAAACACCTGACCGGGCCGGGCTAACTTCAATGCTGTAAAAGGCCTGCCCGTTTTCCTGTTTGACAAGGTCAAACTCCTTTGAATAAGTTGTGGTTTCCAGGTCCTCCCCATAATTAAAATCGGGTATTACAATCTCAACACCGATATCGGAAGGATCCAGTTCGTTTAGTTCGAGAACTACCTCAGCCCTGTAGGTGTCGCCAAGTGAGACAAGCTCACGTGAAACGTCCGGATGCTTGAATCCAACAATATTGATACCCTCCCAATGCCTTAATACAAATCTTTTCCAGGAACTCAGGTCCCTTATCATGGCCAGGTCATCTGCCTTCATTTTTTCCGCCCGTTCGTAAAGTTTATTATAAAACTTTTCTTCATAATCTATGAACATGCGGTTCATGGTAAAGTTTGGTGCTACCTGGGCAATGGAGTTTTTTATGTAAGAGATCCATTCAAGGGGAACATCATTGGTCCTCCGCCTGTAAAACATCTGGGTGATCTCATTTTCCAGTAATGAATAGATGGTTTCTGCATCCATTTCATCCTGGTAATGCTGGTTATCATAGG
>JAZGGT010000479.1:0-5387 GCA_036480555.1 Bacteroidales bacterium
TTTACTGGCATTTTATATGGGGAAAAACACCCCTGAACGACAAAACTTCATCATTGATAACCTGCGTGTTGAAGAGGACCTTGTTGAGGCCTGATCTACAATTCCCCAAGATTGTTTTCGTTAGATACCTATGAGTATAGAGGAACTGGAAAATATAGAGAATATTGAAGAGTCCATGGACGAGGGTTCAAGCGCACCGAAGGAAGAAGTTCCATCCGATTCAGATAACCTGCATACGGTGGTCCACCTCTCCGGCATGTACCAGGACTGGTTTCTGGAATATGCCTCCTATGTGATCCTCGAAAGGGCTGTGCCGCATCTTAACGACGGACTAAAACCTGTGCAGCGCCGCATCATGCATTCTATGAAGAGACTGGATGATGTCCGGTATAATAAGGTTGCTAACATCATCGGGCATACCATGCAATTCCACCCGCATGGTGACGCGTCGATAGGGGATGCCCTGGTCCAGCTTGGACAAAAGGACCTGCTCGTGGATACCCAGGGGAACTGGGGAAATATCCTGACCGGCGATGGCGCTGCTGCTCCGCGTTACATAGAGGCAAGGCTCTCAAAATTTGCCCTGGAGGTAGTTTTCAATCCGAAGACGACCGAGTGGAAACTATCCTATGATGGCCGCAACAAGGAGCCTGTGACCCTTCCCGTGAAATTCCCACTCCTCCTGAACCAGGGGGTGGAAGGGATTGCTGTGGGACTTGCATCAAAGATACTTCCCCATAATTTCAATGAATTGATCGATGCCAGTATACTTCATCTTAAAGGAAATGAGTTCGAGATCCTGCCGGATTTTCCGAGCGGAGGAATGGCCGATTTTTCAAGGTATAATGACGGGATCCGGGGCGGGGCTGTGAAAGTACGTGCAAGGATTGAAAAACTGGACAAGAAGCACCTTGTCATTACAGAGGTCCCCTTTGGCAAAACTACCATGACCCTGATTGAGTCTATTGTAAAGGCCAACGAAAAGGGAAAGATAAAGATCAAGAAGATCGACGATAATACGGCAGCAAATGTGGAGATAATCGTACAGCTGGCCTCCGGGATATCTTCTGATAAGACCCTCGATGCACTCTATGCTTTTACTGATTGCGAGGTCTCCATTTCTCCGAATTCTTGCATAATAGAAGAGGAGAAACCTGTTTTTATGGGTGTCAGGGAGATGTTGCAGCGTTCTGTGGACAACACGGTTGCCCTCCTGAAACTTGAGTTGGAGATCAGGCTGAATGAACTCGAGGCCGACTGGCATTTTTCATCCCTGGAAAAGATCTTTATTGAAAAGAGGATCTACCGGGATATTGAAGAATGTGAAACATGGGAGTCCATTATTGAGACGATTGATGTGGGACTCGAACCCTATAAGAAACTGCTGCGCAAGGAAGTCACCCATGATGATATCGTTAAGCTGACCGAGATAAGGATAAAGAGGATCTCGAAATTTGATTCATTCAAGGCCGATGACCATATAAAAGGCATTGAAGAAGAGATCGAAGAGGTTAAGAATCACCTGAACAATATCATCCCCTTTACCATCAATTACTATAAGCAGATAAAGAAGAAATTCGGGAAAGGGAAAGAAAGGCGCTGCGAGATCCGGAATTTTGACACCATTGTGGCAACCAAGGTGGTGGCTGCCAACCAGAAACTCTATGTGAACAGGAAAGAGGGATTCTTCGGCACCTCCCTGAAGAAAGATGAATTGGTCAGTGATTGTTCTGATATAGACGACATACTGACAATCAGAAGAGATGGTTCATTCCGGGTGACCAAAGTCGATGAAAAGGTTTTTGCCGGTAAGGATATAATCCACATAGCCGTTTTTAAGAAGAATGATGCCCGGACCATATACAATCTTGTATACCGGGATGGCAAAAGCGGTGCTGCCATGATGAAACGCTCTGCTATTACCGGGATCACCAGGGAAAAAGAATACAACCTGACAAAGCATAATCAAAATTCCAGGATACTTTACTTCAGTGCCAATCCAAATGGAGAAGCCGAGACCATCAAAGTGACCCTGAAACCCAAGCCCAGGATCCGCAACCTGAATTTTGAGATGGATTTCAGTGAACTGGCGATCAAGGGGAGGGATGCACATGGCAACATCCTGACAAAGAATGCAGTTCATAAGGTTGTCATGAAAGAAAAGGGGGTGTCCACACTGGGCGGCCGCAAGATCTGGTTCGATGAAGATGTACTCAGGCTGAATGCAGACGGGCGTGGAAGATTACTAGGGGAATTCGCCGGTGACGACCACCTCCTGGTGATTACCAAATCCGGGAAATTCAGGCTCAGTACATTCGACCTGGAGAATCATTTCGAGGACGATCTTTATATCCTTGAAAAACATAAGCCGAAAAAGATATATTCAGTCATTTACTTTGATGCGGAACAGGAACGTTATTACGTGAAAAGATTTGAACTGGAGCCGAATGAGAAACTGCTCAGTTTTGTCGGGGATCATCCGGAGTCAAGGATGATCAGTATCACCGAGGTCGAGTATCCCCGTTTCGAGATCAATTTTGGGGGCAAAAATAAGGACCGTAAACCTGAGATCATCGAAGTAGCAGAGTTTATAGGTATCAAGAGCTATAAGGCAAAAGGGAAACGCCTTTCAAAGTACCAGGTTGAACTGGTAAACGAACTGGAACCCATCAAGGGACTCCAGGAAACAGAAGAGGAAATAGATGAAGCCCCGGAAGTCGATGAGATCGTTGAGGAATCCGATGAGGAGGATACAAACGGACAAATGACCCTGGATCTTTAATATTAAGCCCATGATTATTTTCCTGCTTGGATTTATGGGATCGGGTAAGTCTACGGTCGGGCAAAGGCTGGCAGGGCGGCTTGGTTATTCCTTTATCGACATGGACGCCAGGCTCGAAGGTGAACACGGGATGACCATCAATGAAATCTTTGAGAAACTCGGGGAGAAAGCCTTCCGTGATCTGGAAAGCAATTTGTTGAAAGAAATGGTCTCACTGCAGGATGCCGTCATCTCCACCGGGGGCGGACTTCCCTGTACCGGTAACAATATGGACCTGATCAACCGGAAGGGCGTATCCATATACCTCAGGATGGAACCGGCAGCATTGCTTAACCGGCTTTCAAGGGGAAAAAGCCGCCGTCCCCTGATCCGTCATCTGTCCCGGCAGGAGCTGGAAACGTTCATCCAGGAGAAACTCAGGGAAAGGGAACCTGTTTACCTGAGGGCCCATCATATCATCAGCGGACTGAATTTTAAAATGGACGAACTCATGGAGATCCTTTAACGGAATTCTTTCAATGTGTCCAGCTGAAGATACCTGGATAGCCACCTGGTCCCCAGGTAGAAAGGCAGGGTATCCACCAGGGCCGACACCATTTTGAACATGTAATTGCTAAGGACCAGGATGAGCAATCCATGGAAGATTGTTTCTCCCGGAGTGATCTGGATGGCATTTCTGGCAGTCAGCCAGGTAACAGTGATAACCGCGATGGAATCAACCATCTGGCTGGTCAGGGTTGATCCGTTGTTCCTGAGCCATAACATTTTCCCGCGGGTCCGCTTCCGTATCAGATGGAATATATGCACATCCACAAACTGGGCTGTAATGTATGCGATCATGGAGGCAATAGTGGCACTGACTGTCCATTTTCTGATCTGGAAATATACCCTGGACGGATCATCCAGTGCCGGCAATCCGTTTTCGAGGAGCTCGGGTCTGGGAGGCAGGATCCCGCCAATCCAGAGAATAAAAATAACCCATAAGTTCAATAAAAGTCCAACCCAGACAACTGTATTGGCCCTCTTCCTGCCATATAGTTCACTGATAAAATCCGTACAGAGAAAAGTAAGGGGATATGGCAGCACCCCGACAAAAACAATAAAGGGTATCCTGACCCCGGCAATGTTAAAGGAAAGATCGATCTGTCTGGAGATCCCCAGGATATTCAGTACAGCGAGTGTCCCGAGGAAAAAGCCTGACAATATGATAAATACGACTTCGCGCCTCCTTTGAATTTTAGGTGTGGCATTATCACCAAAATCGAACATATTTTTAATCTGTAATTTAAATCAAATCTAGCAACATTTCAGGAATTGACCCGTAATAGAAATATATTGCTTTGTTCAAGAAAAACTGAGCGTTATCCGGATAAAATAGCGATTGATCAAACTTTTCCGAGTACCTGGCCCTAAGTCTTTAACTTTAGTAAGATTAATGGCATTTAAATCCAAGCATATGCCCCTACAAAATTTACACCATATCAGATTTGCAATTAAATCCCTTGTTTTAATTTTCCTGCTATCAGTGGATTTTGCAGCCACTAATGCCCAGGACATGATAATAGGCCACAACCAGGCCCATCTTGAAGACCTGAAAAGCGTCCCTCTGGAATGGATCGATTCGGCCAAAGCCAAACTTAAGGTTGCCTATTTTCATACTTCCCACGGGAGCCAGATAAATTCCGGGCTGACCCCCCTGGATGCCTTTATGGGGGGGGAAGGCATCTATCTCCGAAGCGAGGAAGGTGGTCCGGGGATCCTGTATTTTGATGATCATTACGGTCCCGGTGGCACAAAGATCACCGGTGGCGAACGAACGGTACCCGTCCAGTTTATGTTTATGACCGGGCATCTCAATGGAGGGGGTGAAGGTGGCAGTACTGATGTGATTAATACTTTTATCCGTGATCATTGCATTGCCAATAGCAGGATCCTGTATGATTTTGCAGACATTGAGAGCTATGACCCGGATGATAATTATTTCCTTGATGATTTTACCGATGATGAGTGTAATTACCTTGTAGACGGGGCACGGACAGGGAACTGGGCCAGGGAATGGGCAGAAGGCAGGATAATGATGGCTGGCTGGGAAGGCGATACAAGCAATCAGACCACCGGGATATCCTCTTTCACCAGGCCGGCTTAGCTAAAACAGATACGAGTATTTCCTAATCCTTCCAGTGATTTTATCCAGGTGAGGGGGGACATCGAATTTCCTTCGGCTATACGGATTTATAATATGACGGGCCGGTTGATCAGGGAAGAGAGGATTGAATCAGGGGACCAGCAGATAGATATATCAGGACTGCAGGAAGGTCTGTTCATTATTCGTCTCACCGGGAATAAGGATAACAGGACAGGAAGCTTTATAAAGAAGTAAACACAGGCTGTTTATTATTCCACTGACTGGTTTTCGAGGAAGCGTAAACCAAAGGTCCTGCCAAAATCCATAAGGGCTTCTTTCTGTTCCTCACTTGGAAAGAACTTGGTGGCCAATCCGTCCTGGACGATCTCGAGTTTCATGTTTTTCAGGTGTTCCTCAATGAGCGGAACAGCCTCACCACTCCAGCCATAGGAGCCAAAAGAAGCCGCCAGTTTACCTTTA
>JAZGGT010000480.1:0-2009 GCA_036480555.1 Bacteroidales bacterium
TATTCTGCAACTACATATTAACTAAATCCGGATATAATCATATATTTAGATATTATATGTACAAGAACCACTTTAATAAGAATAATATGAAATCAATACTCAGTTTCTTAATGATCACCCTGCTCGTGGCTGGAGCTTCATTTGGCCAGGAAACAGATACAAGCCAGGTCGCTAACCCACAAGAACAACAAAAACCTGCAAAACAACAACAAGCACCCATTTATAAAAGGGTGTACTTTGGCGGTTATATGTCCCTGACAGTTGGCTCCTACACAAGGATTGGTGTCTACCCCCTCCTGGGATATAAGTTCACACCAAAACTATCCGGAGGATTGAAGATCGGATACGAGTATGTTCAAGACAAGAGGTATGCATCAACTTATACTTCCTCCAATTACGGGGGAAGTATATTCGCCCGCTACCGGCTCATACCAAGACTTTATTTTCATGTGGAATATGAATACTTCAGTTATGAGCTTTATAATTTCGATGGGACATCAAACCGGGAATGGGTCCCATTCCTTTATCTGGGCGGAGGCTATAGCCAGCCCATTGGAAAGAATGTCTGGTTAAATGCCCAGGTCCTTTTCGATGTCCTGCAGGATGACCGGTCCCCATACAGCAACTGGGCTCCCATCTTCAGCGTCGGTGTGGCAGCAGGTTTCTAAATCCAGATTCACTACCTTTGCCATCTAATTTTTACAGATGGAAAAGAACTACCAGGAGGTCATTGCCAGGGGGTTGAACATCGTACCATGGCAGGTGGCCAATACCCTAAAATTATTCAGCGAAGGAGCCACCATTCCCTTTATCAGCAGGTATAGGAAAGAGGCAACCGGAAGCCTGGATGAGACATTGTTGCTGGGTATTCAGAAAACGCATACACAACTGGTTGAACTGGATAAACGCCGGGATGCCATACTGAAAAGCATAGAGGAGCAGGGGAAGCTGACTGATGACCTGAAAAGGCAGATCGAGGGGGCCTCCAATATGAATGAGCTGGAGGATATTTACCTGCCCTATAAACCCAAGAGGAAGACAAGGGCATCGGTGGCAAGGGAGCGGGGACTTGAACCCCTGGCTAAGATCCTGATGAAACAGCAGGAATTGCTGATCGGGAAAAGGGCGGAAGAATATATAACTGAAGAAGTGGGATCCGTCGAAGATGCCCTTCAGGGAGCAAGGGATATCATTGCTGAATGGGTAAATGAGAACAAACGTTCCAGGGAAACTATCCGCAGGCTTTTCGGCAAGAATGCCCTGATAGGATCAAAAGTTGTTAAGGGGAAGGAAGAGGATGGGATCAAGTACCAGGATTACTTTGAGTTTTCTGAACTCCTGAGCCGTTGTCCATCCCACCGGGTACTTGCCATGCTCCGGGGAGAGGATGAGGGATTCCTGAAAATATCCCTGGAACCTGACCGTGAAACAGCTGTCCAGTTGCTGAAGGACATATTTGTAAAAGGGAACCTGGAGGTATCGGAACAGGTCAAAGAGGCTGTCACCGATTCCTATAAAAGATTATTACAGCCCTCCATTGAGACAGAATTCCGCAAACTGTCAAAAGAAAAAGCTGATGAACAGGCCATCCGGGTATTTGCCGAGAATCTCCGGCAGTTACTGATGGCAGCGCCCCTGGGCGAGAAAGCTGTACTGGCACTTGACCCCGGGTACCGCAGCGGTTGCAAGCTGGTTTGCCTGGACCCGCAGGGGAACCTCGTGCACAATGAAACCATTTATCCCCATGCCCCTCAGAATGAAAAGGGTGCAGCATCCAAGAAAGTGGTTTCCCTGGTAAACGCCTATAAGATCGATGCCATCGCCATCGGCAATGGAACCGCCAGCCGCGAAACTGAACAGTTTATCCGGAAATTACGTTTCGACCGGGATCTGCAGGTTTTCGTGGTAAATGAAAGCGGGGCGTCGATTTATTCGGCATCCAGGGTGGCACGTGAAGAATTCACGGATTACGATGTAACGGTAAGGGGAGCAGTTTCCATAGGCCGCCG
>JAZGGT010000481.1:0-13905 GCA_036480555.1 Bacteroidales bacterium
TGAATACATCCAGGCCAATCGCATCCGCAGCCTGCTGATCAGCCAGATGAACAGCCTGTTCCAGGATTATGATGTGATCATTGCCCCTTCTTTTGGAGGGGACCAGATGTTGATGACCAACCTGACAGGGCATCCCTGCCTGGTCATACCAAACGGGTTCAACGAGAAGGGAAGTCCCGCAAGCATTTGCCTGCTGGGAAACCTGTTCGACGAAGGCGCGCTGATCGAGGTTGCCCGCCACTATCAGCTGGCTACAAAGTTTGAAGATAAACATCCTCCCCTATTTCAATAAAGAAGGCAAGCATCCCACTTTTTGTCAAATAGTCCGGTTGATCACAAGTCTATTAAAGAGTTAATTTTAAATTTATACAAAATTAACCTGTCCAATATAATACAGATGAGATCCTCTTTTCTATACTACCTCAGATATACAATCTTCATACTGGGTATCCAGATTTTCTTCCGCATCCTTTTTATGATCAGTTACCGCAGTCATGCTCAGGGCATTGAGTTCCCGGACCAGTTGATGGCCATGGTCCATGGTCTGAAGCTGGATCTCTCCCTGACGGGGTATTGTTTGCTTATTCCTACACTCTTACTGTTTCTTGCAAGCCTTATTAAGAAGCTCAAGGTCAAGCGCATCCTGGATATTTACACCTTCATCATACTGCTTTTACTTGTTCCGCTGTTTTTCACGAACCTTGTCATCTACAAATACTGGAACTTCCCCATTGACAGGTCCATATTTGATTATTTGAACACACCCGGGGAAATGTTTGCATCCCTGAGTCCTTTGAGATTGATCCTGATGATTGGATTGATCATCATGGTCTTCTACCCTGTCTTTTTTATTATCTACCGGCGATGGATATCAAAACCATTCAAGGTTGAGCCTATGATACGCTGGGGGGAAACGGTATTCTATTTATTATGTATGCCATTGTTAATCATACCCATACGCGGGGGACTCCAGACAGCGCCTATCAATACAGGGTCGGTATATTTCCACCAGGAGGCCTATGTCAACCATGCTGCCGTCAATCCGGTCTGGAACCTGATCTATACCATTACTGAAGGTGAGAAGTTATCCCAATCTGTTAGTTATATGTCAGATACTGAGGCCAGGGAAATCATGCGGGACATGCATAAGCATGATCAAAATCCTTTACCTGTTCTCAATAACGGATCTCCGAATATCATCATCATCCTGCTGGAGAGTTTTTCTATTCCGGTGATAGCTGATTTGAAAGGGGATAAGGACGTAACGCCCAATTTCAATGCCCTGCTCCGGGAAGGTATTTATTTTGACAGGATGTATGCCTCCGGAACCATGACAGACAGGGCCCTGGGATCCATCCTGGGAGGATACCCGGGGATCCCCGGCACCTGCGTGATCTACTATGAGCAAAAAACTGAGAAAATTCCCAACCTCAATAAAAAACTCAAATCTGAAGGTTATGGATCAGCTTTTTTGTATGGCGGGGATATTGATTTTGCTCATATAAGGTCTTTTTTACTCACTGGTGGATTTGAGAAGATCATTTCCGACTATGATTTTGATCCTTCAATTCCCCGTTCAAACTGGGGCGTACCCGATCATCTGATGTTTCAACGATTGCTGGAAGAGACAGACAAGGCATCTTCCCCATTCATGCATATCCTGCTGACCCTGTCGAGCCACACACCTTTCGATGTACCTATGGAAACGGTATTCGCCGGAAATGATCATCAAATGAAATACCTGAATTCTATCTATTATACCGATAAGGCACTTGGAGACTTTATATCTGATGCAAAAACAAGGGATTGGTGGGATGAAACACTGATTGTCCTGCTGGCTGACCACAGTTGCAGGGTGGGCAACCTGACTGAGTATGAAGAAAAACGTTTCAGGATACCCATGCTCTGGCTGGGAGGGGCCCTCGCTGTCAGGGATACAGTGATCAATACATATGGCTCACAGACTGACCTTCCCAGTACACTGCTTGGACAATTGAATTTTCCCCGGGAAGATTTTATATTCAGCAATGATCTACTCACAGAAAACCCGAATGCATTTGCTTACTATACTTTTCATGACGGTATCGGGTTCATCAGTGACAGCTCATATGCTGTATACAGTCTCACAACAGATCACTATCTTATCGAAGAGGATATGAATTCCGGGAGGGACCTGAATAAAGTACTGGCCTATTTGCAATACCTGCTCGCGGATTTTAATAAGCTGTAGTTTTTATGCAATCAGAAATATTGAAGATCCTTTTCATCATCAATCCCATTCTTGAAAAAAGGCATGGAATGAAGGTTAAAGACCTGGTTGCTGAATCCCTTGATCCGGCCCTTTTTGAACCATCCATGGTGTATTCCGATTTTCCCGGGCATGCCCGGGACCTGGCCCGCAAAAGCCTGGACAGATACCATGTAATCGTTGCCGGAGGAGGGGATGGGACGGTGAACGAGATTGGAAGCCAGCTGATCCATTCAAAGGTAATACTCGGGATCCTGCCCATGGGATCGGGGAAAGGGCTGGCACGATCACTTGGCATCCCCATCGATATCCGAAAGGCAGTTCAAACCCTTAACGACTTTAAAGTTATTGAGATAGATACGGGCCTGGCCAATCAATTCAGGTTCATCAATATTGCCGGCATTGGCTTTGATGCTGCTGTTGCCCATGCATATGCCCGAAAATCCGGCAGGGGATTTTTCACCTATGCCTTTCAGACTGCCAGGACCCTTTTCCATTATAACAGTGTTCCCGTACAAATAAAGACCGGCCGGATGGACATGTCGACCCGTGCATTCCTGCTCAGTTTTGCCAATTCCAGCCAATGGGGGTACGGGGCCCTTATAAGTCCACATGCCAACACAGGTGATGGTTTGCTGGATCTCTGCCTTTTGAAGAACTTCCCCAGGATTTTAAGTCCCATGTTGGCAATAAAGTTATTTAACGGATCCATCCATAGATCTGGATTCATCGATATCCTCCATATTAAACAGGCGGAGATAGGCGGCAATGATAAATACATCGGACATATCGACGGTGAGCCGGTCGAATTTACCACTCCTATCAAAATCGCAGTAGATCCTGCAAGCTTAAAAGTCATTGCAGGCCGGCAGCCAGTCTATAATCACCGCAATCTCGAGAACCAGCAAGTTTGATCAGGTATTTTAATGTGATGTGATGTGATGTGTTATAATTTTTTTGTATATTGCCCCTTGCATAATCAGGAATCTCCGGGCTTATGTCAGCAGCATCCACCAAATCACATATACCCATTTATCAGCAACTATATGATACCTACCGGCAATCCATCATTACCCAGGAGCTGAAGCCGGGTACCCGGATCAATTCAATTTCTGAGATCCAGCAAAGACATTCTGTATCAAGGGAGACGGCTAAGATTGTATTGAAAAAGCTCGCAGAAAGCAAATTGATCATCCAGAAAACAGGTAAAGGATCTTTTGTAGCCGATCTCGGACCAAGAAAAACGAAATGGGCTGTGGTGGTTCCTTTCTTTTCATCATATATTGAAAACTTGCTCGAACTGATCAAAACCGAGGCATGGAATAAAAACAGGGGACTTGAACATTATGTAGACTATAACAACCCCATGGAAGAGATCCGGCTGGTTGGTGAATTGATTAACAAACGCTATGAGGCTGTCATTGTCATCCCTGTCTCGGATGAGATCAGAACTGCTGAATTTTACCGAAATCTCACATCAGGTGGCACAGTGGTAACCCTGCTGGATCATACCATGGCAGGTTCACATTTCACTTATGTAATACAGAGTTATGATCTCGGAGTGAAGAGGGCCGTAACATATCTTGACTCGAGGACAGACAAGAATCTGCTGTTTGTCAAAAACAGTGTCTGGGCAGGAACCAACATGGTACAGGAGCTTATGGAGAGAACATTCAGGAATTTTTCCGATGAAGAAAAATCAGGAAGGAAAGCTCTGGTATCAGGTCATCTGGGTGAAATCGACAGAAAGTTTATTGAACAAAACAACATTGGAGGGATATTCTGCTGTGATGACATTGACGCTGTCAGGATTATCGGCAGGCTTAAGTCCAACGGCATCAGGATACCAGGGGATATCTCATTAATCAGTTATGGAAACACAGAATTGGCATCATTTTTTACACCCGGGATCACATCCATTAATTGTCATTTTAAACAAATGGTCGAAAAAACCATAGAAATCATATTTTCAAACTTGCATGGACAGGATAACCGGTTCAGCCAATATATTATTCAACCTGAATTAGTTGTGCGCGAGACATGAAGCAGGTCACAGCCATCAAGAAAAAATAAAATTGCATGAAATATAACAAACTCGAGATTGAAACTGCGGACAAGCTGGTTTTTGGAACGGCTCCATATCCGGTCACTACCAGCAGGGGACTGGTCATCGGGGGTGGCATGGTATATCCTGAACTCAATTTTACCCTGCCGCCCATGACCGTTAGCAAGGAAAACATGGCGGAGATCAGCAGGCATTACCGTGAGATCGTAACGGGAGCCCTGGACAGGGCCCTGCACCTTGAAAGTCCGGGCCTGGTCCTGGAATTTGAAACCCTTGTAGAAATGACCCAGCATCCCGGGATAGGCATTGAACTGGTTAAGATCATGAATGATATCTGTGAAGATTATTACCAGAAACATGGTTTGATCAGTGAGATCCGATTGACACCCAATGATCTACGGGAGTTTGAGAGGCCGCCCAGGCAACGCAGCACAAAATTGCTGGATCCTATGATGGAGCTGTTTGAAAAGGGAGCCGAGGCAGGAGGCAACCTGCTATCCATTGAATCAACAGGGGGAAAAGAGATTTCGGATGATGCACTGATGATGTGTAACATGAAGCAGTTTGTATTCACTCAGGCAGTGCTGGGTGTCAGGGATATGCAGATGCTCTGGGAGAAGATCGTAAATGTGGCGGACCGAACCGGGCGAATACCCGGCGGAGATACCGCATGTGGTTTTGCAAATACAGCCATGGTGCTGGCAGAAAAAGGATACATCCCGAAGACCTTTGCCGCGATCGCCAGGATCGCAACCATCGTACGGTCGCTTGTAGCTTTCGAGCAGGGTGCCAAGGGACCGGATAAGGATTGCGGGTACGAAGGCCCTTTCATCAAAGCCATCGCAGGTATTCCCATATCCATGGAAGGTAAATCATCCGCATGCGCTCATTTCAGTCCAGTCGGTAATGTAAGTGCCGCCTGTGCAGACCTCTGGAGCAATGAATCGGTGCAGAATATCAAACTGCTTAGCGGATATGCTCCGGTGGTTTCCCTCGAACAACTGGTCTATGATACGAGATTGATGAATGAGGCCATCCGTGATGGAAAGTCCACGGTTAATAAACTGCAGGATCTGTTTGCATCTTCTGACACCTATTTCGATCCACAGGCCCTGATCCTGTCACCTGTCAACGTGATAGAAATATCCAGGGAAATCGTAAAGGGCAGTAATTATATTGATGCCACTGTAAGAGGCTGCCTGAAAGGCATGGAAATTATTGAGAATGCCCTTGAAACAGAACAGCTTAAGCACGATGAGCGGGAGGAAGTATGGATAGATACCATCAAACAGGAACTGCTCTCCATTCCAATTGAAGAAGATACATTTGTGGAAGAGATCCTTCCCACCATTGACAGGGATAAAATATTAGTGGAGGAATATGGATTATAGACAGACCCAATAATGCCCAGGTTAAAGATCACCAGTGAAACCGGATCGCAGCGGTTAATCCATGCCGAAACCGGAGAGAATCTACTCGATGTACTGACCCGGAATGGCATTGAAATTTATGCTCCCTGCGGTGGAAACGGAACCTGTGGCAAGTGCAGGATATGGACCGGGGAACAGGGTACTGTATTCGCTTGCCAGACTACCGTCACAAAGGATGATGAGATACTCCTGCCCTCTGCACTTGAAGCCAGTATCCTGGACTTCCAGCACAGGCATACCCACAAGTACCCTGTGAGTCCCGGTACATCTGTTCAATTGTCCGGATCACCATTCGGTCTTGCTGTGGATATTGGAACCACCACCATTGTTTTATATTTTTTCGATTTCAGGAGAGAATCCCTTGTACACATCAGCTCTATGCTCAATCCCCAGCAGAGTTATGGTGCCGATGTCATTTCACGGATCAACCATTGCATACAACATAAGGATGGACTGGAAAGCCTGCACATTGAACTCATTCGGGCTATTAATCATCAAATTCGGGACTTCCTTACTGAACATAGACTGGAAGAGAAGGATATTGTGAAAGTAACCTTCACCGGCAATACGACGATGTTGCATTTTCTGCTAAAGGAAGATCCCCGATCAATCGCTTTTGCCCCTTACCAACCCAGGTTTACGGATGAACAGCACCGGTACGGGGCTGACCTGGGACTTGCCTCCAATGAACATGCCTTTGTCAAGGTCCTTCCATCCATATCGGGTTATGTAGGGGCGGATATAGTAGCGGGACTCGCAGCCTTGAAGCCTGAGGATAACATCCAAACATACCTGTATATTGACCTGGGCACTAACGGGGAACTGGCACTGGTAAGCCCCGGAAAGTTATTGTGTTGCGCTACTGCAGCGGGACCGGCATTCGAGGCAGCCAATATTTTATGTGGGATGCCGGCCGTCAAAGGGGCTATCTCAGGATACACCCAGGCAGGTTATCAGACGATTGCTGATGCTCCCCCTTTGGGACTCTGCGGATCGGGACTCCTGGATATTATCAGCGTCCTGCTGGATGCCGGCTCTATCAGCCAGACCGGTGAACTTGAACAGGAATTTGTCATCGCTCCGGCAGCAGACTCAGGATCCGGTGAGGCTATTCGTTTGACCCCGGCTGATGTACGGGAGCTGCAACTCGCTAAAGCCGCGGTGGCTGCCGGCATCCAAATATTGCTCAAATCCGCCGGGATCGACGCAAAAGAAGTGGATGCCATCTACCTGGCGGGAGGGTTTGGTAACTATATCAAAAAGGAAAGTGCCATCCGGACAGGATTATTGGACCGCAGTTTCCATGAGAAGATCATCCCCATTGGCAATGCTTCAGGTACCGGGGCCCTGATTGCCCTGAAATCCGAAGATTTTGACAGCCAGGTTAACCAGCTGCTTGAAAAGATGGAATATATCGAACTGTCATCGGATCCTGACTTTGTCACTGAATATGCCATGAATATGTCATTCTGACTCATTTGCCCCATCCACCCCCGCCAGGGGTCTTGACCACAAGCCTGTCCCCCGGTAAGGCCATAAACCCGTCTATCCCTTTCAATTTTTCCGTTACGCCGCCAGCCCTGATGATATATTGCCTGCCTCTTTTACCCTGTTTTCCACCCTGCATCCCATATGGCCTGATAACCCTGTGCTGGCTCAAAACAGAAACTGTAGACGCTGAAGTAAACTCCAGGATACGGACCACTCCGTTCCCTCCTCTGTAAGCTCCTCTCCCACCGGATTTTTTCCTGATGGAAAATTCAACAAGCCTGAGCGGATACCTGTGTTCCAGTATCTCCGGATCGGTAATCCTGGTATTGGTCATGTGATGGTGCACTCCGGAGGCACCTTTAAAACCAGGTCCGGCCCCGCAACCACCGCAGATGGTCTCATAGTAACTATAGCTGTCATTCCCCATCATGAGATTATTCATGGTACCCTGGCTGCATGCTACTACACCGAAAGCCTTCAGCAGGGTATCGGTCAGTCGCTGGCTGACTTCCACATTCCCTCCGACAATGGCCGGACATTCCTGGTGGGATCTGTTGAAATCCGGGTTCAGCAAAGATTCCGGCAGGACTACTCCAACCGGTTCAAGGATACCTTCATTCAAGGGCAGGGGCTCATTCAGCAGGAGACGCGAAACATAGATAACCACTGAATTTACAATGGCATAGGTAGCATTCATATTGCCCGGGTGAACGCCTGATGACCCTGTGAAATCAATGCGGCATTTATCCTTGCTGATCTCAATAACTGCTTTCAGGATACTGTTATCATCCAGTTTTTCCTGGGCTTCGTACCTTCCATCGGGGATCTTACCCAGGAACAGCCGCATCCTTGATGCTGCATAATCCCTGAGGTATTGCATGTAATCGATGACCTGGTCCGGACCATGTTTCACTGCCAGTTCCCTTAACCCTCCTGCACCGGCAAGATTGGCTGCCAGTGCCGCATTGAGGTCAGCTATATTTTCTTCCACAGCCCGGCTGGGCCACGGCCCGCTTCCAAGGATCTCCCTCATGCCCTTCCAATTCACCCGGCCTTTACTGACCAGGCGAAATGGTTCAATAATTACCCCTTCCTCCTCCAGTGAAGTTGCATCCGGAGGCATGGAGGCCGGGCTGCTGCCTCCGAGTTCAGCATGGTGCGCCCTGTTCACTACATAACCAAGGAGTTCCTCACCATTTGTAAACACGGGGGTGACCAGGGTCACATCAGGCAGATGTGACCCTCCATAGGCCGGGTGGTTGGTAATGATGGTATCCCCTGGTCCCATATCGATTTTCTCCATCAGGCTCCTGACACATACTCCCAGGCTTCCGAGGTGAACAGGGATATGTGGTGCATTGGCCACAAGGTAACCATCCGGACTAACGAGGGCACATGAAAAATCAAGCCTTTCCTTGATGTTCACGGATAATGAGGTTCGTTGAAGCATGGCACCCATATTTTCAGCAATGAACTTAAACCTGTTCGTGAATAATTCAAGCTGGGTCTCCCTGATGATTGCTTCTTCCTTGTTCCCTGCCTGTCCCTGTGATTTATCTTTTATAATGGCAGCTCCATAGTGGTTAATGACCATCTCCCAACCCTTTTCGATCACTGTTGTGCTGTACTGGTCGATCAGCAGGGCATCACCGGATACCTTTGCTCCTGCATCCAGATCCTCCCTGTTGAATACCGGGATATTGCGCCAGGTCCCATCGCAATATGAAGAGACTGAGTTTACAGGTTCCGGATGGTAGGTTTTATCAGGCAGTCCAATTTGTTCATCTTCAGCTGACTGCTCAGACGCAGCGACACGGATCGATTCAACCTCAACCCCCCTGTTTTCGGTCCAGTGTCCATATACTCTGGTATATTGTTCACGGAAAAGAGGCATGAGGTCATCACCCTCCTGCCAGGGTACAGGCAGGCTTTCATCCTGTCCCATGAAACGCAGGAAAACAGTTTTGACCCGTACAGAGATCTCCCTTGAAACCCCTTCCTTCCTGACATCAGACATAGCTTGCCTGCTCAGCTCAGCTATCCATATTCCCAGCTCTGATTTGATCTCCTCATAGGGGCGAAGTACAAGCTTCTCTGCAAATCTTTCAATCACAGCATTGGCCAATCCGTAAGCGGAGAGGAGTCCAGCGTCAGCCGGAACCACAACCGTCTGCATCCCCAGCAGGGAGGCGATTTTACAGGCATGCATACCACCGGCCCCTCCAAAAGCCATCAAAACATAATCTGCCGGATCGTAACCACGGGCAATGGAGATTTTCCGGATGGCTCCTGCCATGACCTCGTTGGCTATGTCATGGAAGCCTGTAAGGATTTCCTCCCGTGCATATTGTTTCCCGGATGATTTAAAGATCTCACTGATCAGCTCATCTAATTTCTGGCTGGCTTCCTCCCTGAACACCGGGATCCCGAATGCGGCCGGATCCAGCTTGCCCAGCAGCAGGTTGACATCGGTAATGGTAATGGGCCCACCAGCCCCATAACAGGCCGGTCCCGGGTTGGCACCGGCACTTTCGGGTCCCACAGAAAGCTTAAAACCATCATAATAACAGAGGGAACCTCCTCCTGCTGCGACGGTTTCGATGGATAATGCGGGACTGAAAATCTGGGCCCCTCCCACTTCAAGGTCATACCTGTAATCATATTCTCCGTCATACCTGGATACATCCGTACTGGTACCACCCATGTCAAAGCTGATGATATGGTCCATGCCATTCCTCTTACCGATGTTGACCGCCCCTACTACGCCGCCGGCAGGACCGCTCAGCAAACTGTCCTTGGCACTGAAATGCTCCTCCCTTATTAGTCCACCCGAGCTGGTCATCACATGTACCCGGCCATTGCTGATAGATTCCTTCACACTGTCCAGGTAATTCCTGAAAACCGGGTTCAGGTAAGCGTTAACAGTAACTGTCTCGGTACGGTTCACATATTTGATCAGGGGAGAAAGGTCTGTGGATATGGAAATATCCGAAACCCCTCTCCTCCGGAGCAGGCCGGCCAGTTCAAACTCATGAACAGGATTGATATAAGAATTCAGCAGGCAGATAGCAGCGCTGGAGAATCCCCTTCGCTTTGCCTTTATAAGTTTTTTCTCAAGGTCTTTTATATTCAGTGGAATGATCACATTCCCCATAGCATCAATCCTCTCTTCTATCTCAACTACCTGCCGGTAAAGCATCTCTCGTTTTATCACCTCGAGGGCAAAGATATCAGGACGCTGCTGGTTGCCAATTTCAAGAATATCTTTGAATCCCCTGGTGACAAAAAGAACCATATCGGCACCCTTCCTCTCCAGCAACGCGTTGGTCCCCCGTGTAGATCCCAATTTCATATGAAGCCTTGGCAGGTCAAGGTCAAGGGGGGTATTTGTAATCAGCCTGGCTCCCAGGACCGGTGCCTCCTCTTTTGAACTGATCTCAAAGCTCATGTTTTGCCGGCGTAAGGATCTGGGCACTTCTTTAGTCAGCCTGAGTATGTTCTGCTCCAGGTCAAAACACTGGATAAAGGATATCTCATGTTTATGTTTTAATAACTGGAACTGGTAACCCCTAATGATATCCTGTTCCAGATCCCAGTTTTCACGGATCACCAGTGTTTTTCTATCAATCCAGCTTTCAACCATGCCCCGCAGGCTGCCATTGCTGAGGACCTTTCGTCGAATCCAGTTACCTTCAGGATCCTTTCCAAGACAATCTGTAAAAGTACCCCCCGTATCCACGTATATCTCGTAAGTCATTTATGTAACAATGATATCCTGTAAATTACAATACCCATGATAATAACAGCAGCACCAGCCACCCCGAGGATGGTCATTCTCAGGTCCCCGGTATCCATCTCCATGCCTGTTGCCACAGCCCTTATGAGACCTGCTATTCCGATCAAGAGGCTGATAAAAACCACAAGCGTCATTAATATGTTGGCCGGAAGACTGTTATGGCTGTTCTTCATGATCTGTGGATTGTTAACAACCAGGAAGAGGAAGACCGCGATTACCGGTAGTATCAGTCCATTCAGGGCCTGTGCAACAATAATGGCGGGTACAGGTTTAAATCCGGCCATTCCAAAGGCCATGCCTGTCAACAGTATGATCCCCCAGACAAGCCGGAATCGCCATGAGTTGGATTCCCATTTTTGCGGATCCCTGTTTCCAAACAGGCTTCGGACGGTAACAGCTGAAGCAAGAGGTGCAGTAACAGCCGAAGTGAACCCCGCGGCGAAGAGCCCAACACCCAGTATTATTGTGCCTGCACCTCCCAGGTAATTATCCAGGGTTACTGCCAAAGCGGGGAAAGTAAAATCACCTGTCATGGCAGTCCCTGTAACCAGTACCGCCATGGAGATTATCCCTCCCAGTACAATGGCGACCACCAGCCCGGAACGCATTTGTTTAATGCTTTGCCCGGTGGATATCCCTGAACCCAGGAAGAGATTATAAGGCACCACGGTCGTTCCGATCAGTCCCAATACAAGCAGTCCTCCCCCCGGATTCAAAGGGATGGTTGGCCGTATGAGTCCCATGATCACGTCCGGTATCGGTGGACTGATAGCAATGGCGGTTACCAGGAAGGTTATCCCCATAAAAGCCACCAGGCTGCCAAGGACCCTGGCGATGATCTTAATGGATGGGATAAACAGGATGGCCGCGGCGATCAGGCCAATGACCAGTACAACCATCCAGGGTGGCAATGGGATGAGCAAACTTGTCCCCGCCATGGCTCCCAGCAGGTTCCCGGCCTGGTAGGCTGCCGTACCGGAAAGAATGCAAATGGCTACCAGGACGAGGATATAATTTCCCCTTCTACCACTGACAGCCTGCTTCCAGATGGCCTGTCCCAGGTTCATCCCGGATGCAATGGTCAGCCTGGCACTGGCCTCCTGAAGCACCAGGCAGGCGATGGTTGCAAATGTCAAAGCCCATAGCAAGGGGAGTCCGAAATCAGCCCCGGCTTTGGCGGCGGTGGTAACTGTACCCGGACCGATAAAAGCTGCGGAGATGACGGACCAGAAAAGGATATTTAGGAGCCTGGATTTAAATGACATGCTGTTCACTGGATTTCCTGATATCATGGAACCTTCTGCCAAAACCTGCCGGAGATATGTCCCAGCCCAGGCCTATCAGCTCTGTATTTCCATGATAATGAGCCACATCGTTCATCCTGGTCTTGCCGAACTCACTTTGTATCCTGATGATTCTATCATCGGACAGAGGACAAATCCTTTCAAACGGACCAGCTTGCTTTCTACTTCCCGTATAAATACATCGAGTCCAACGCGGTCAATGGGCCTTGAAGTCCTCAGCACCACTGCGCTGATCTCAGCCCTTCCACCGGGTTCATACTGCCGGTGTTCAGCCTCCTTCAGCAATGCCCGGGGTTCATTTACCGGCTCAAGTACCAAATTTAATGGAACCTGGCAATAAGTGCATGTCGTTATACCAGCATCAGGATTCAGTGCTTTCAGGACAGGTAGAAGTGCAACCGGATTACCTTCTAACAGGTCTGACTTGTTCAAAATGATCCTGTCGGCTATCATTATCTGCCGCTCCACCCTGGTATTCATTTTACTTACCTTATGGTAATTCTGTCCGTCAATGATACACCAGACAGCTGAAAGATAAACCCTGTCCACCAATTTCTCGTGTTGCATGATCTCAGCGATGGCGATAGGATCTGAGAGTCCGGATGCCTCAATCATCACCAGGTCAGGATTATATAGATCGGTAAAATCAGCCAGGGAATCAATGAAGGAGCCCAGGAGACAAACGCAGAACACCGAACCGTTATTCACCTCCAATACCTCGAATTTCCGGTCCACACTCTGAAGTTCTGAGGTATCAATATTGGCAGATGCATATTCATTCTGGACTATGCCGATGCGAAGGCCCGGATCCATATTTTCCAGCAGGTATTTGACAAGGGTCGTTTTCCCTGATCCCAGGAATCCGGTTACCAAAACCAGGGGGATATTTCGTTTATGAACCATGCCAGGCAGGATTTTCCGGTACAATATAAACAAAAAACGATTCCGTGGGGTCTGCAGTAAGGGTGAGGCAATTTTTTTTATATCTTTCGGATTGGAATAATTACATAATAAAGACATGGAACTATTAGAACAGCTTTCTCACTGTATTGAATTCGGAAAAATTAACCAGGCATCACCCTATCCTCCTGATATGAAGGGACAGGATGGAGCCGACGAACTGGCGAAGATGTCCCTTGACCAGGGCATTGGCGCAAATGATATTCTCCAGAAGGGACTGGTCCCAGGTATGGAACGGGTTGGCGTTAAATTCCGCGAAAATAAGGTCTTCGTACCACAGGTATTGATGTCCGCCAAAGCCATGAGTGCGGCCATGGTCCACCTGAAACCGTTTTTCGCATCTGGAGAAGTGGAAAGAAAAGGGAAATTTGTGATCGGTACGGTTGCCGGCGACCTGCATGATATTGGCAAGAACCTGGTAAGCATGATGATAGAGGGATCCGGATGGGAAGTCATTGACCTGGGCGTGGATGTCTCAACCGCCAAACTATTGGAAACCGCCAAAGAACACCCGAATTGCGTAATCGGACTATCGGCCCTGCTGACCACAACCATGAACAACATGGCCGCTACGGTAAAAGAGATCAAGGCTGAATTTCCAAACCAGGTGG
>JAZGGT010000482.1:0-3314 GCA_036480555.1 Bacteroidales bacterium
GAAAATGAAAAAACTACTTTTTATTTTGTTTGTGCTATCGAATGCTGTATATGCACAGTATGAAGACTTCGAAATTGATGCTCTCGTAAGCCCCAAGAAGAATGGAATTATCCTTACAGTAGGCGGGGAACAGGCTGATGTCCAAGGATTTTCAAACAGGTCCATTCAACTGGCTGTGGATGCTTTACCGGTCGAAGGCGGAACAGTGAAACTGGATCCTGGTACTTTCGAACTGAAGGATGGAGTACGTCTGCGGTCTAATGTAACTTTAACCGGATCCGGTCCCGAGACTATTTTAAAACGGGCCAGGGGATTTAAATCAAGGCTGATTGATGATGCCGATTATGCCGAACTGAAACTGATGGTGGAGGATGCATCCGGGTTTGAACCGGGCATGAGCGTACAGATTTGGGATGAACCCCAATCGGGCTGCTGGAATGTTTCTGCCGCTACGATTACTGACATCCGGGATAATATACTTTATATTGACAGTTACCTGATCAGGGACTACAGTGCAGACAATGATGGCTGGGTCTCCAATGCCGGTTCAGGGGTCCTGGTAAAAGATGCTGAGAATGTACTTGTATCAAATCTTGTAATAGACGGAGATAAAGAGAATAATGAACGAATGGACGGGTGCAATGGAGGTGGTGTCGCGATCCTAAAGTCAAGAAATGTAACAATTGAGAACGTTCATGTAAAGGATTTTAACGGCGAGGGCATAACCTGGCAGATCACTGAAAATGTTACGGTACAAAATTGTGAGATCGAAGGTTCTGGTAATATTGGTTTGCATCCCGGGACCGGATCTCCCAAGTCAAGGATACTGAACAACAATGTTCACCACAATACTGTGGACGGCATGTTTATCTGCTGGCGTGTGCATCACAGCGTGGTAAAGAATAATCAATTTCACCACAACGGCAGGCATGGAATATGTACCGGCCACAAAGATTCCGATGTTGTTTTCGAGGATAATCATATTTTTGAGAATGGCAGCGATGGCATAAACCTGAGGGAAGAAAATTCCCGAAATTCACCTCATCGCAATACTTTTATTAATAACCTGGTCGAAAATAATGGCCAGAACGGGGAGGGTTATGGTTTTGCTGTTTATAGTACCCCGCAAGACCTGGTAATAAAAGACAACATTATTCGGGATACGGGCAAAGGAACTCAAAAAGCAGCGGTCTTTCTGCTGGAAAAGGTTCCGAAAGTCAAGATGGAGGGTAATAAGATAAGTGGTCACCCGGACGGCAAGGTTGTCGTTAAATAGGTTTTCTTATACCATTCCATGTATTCCAGCAGTTTTTCCTTATAATCTTCCAGTCCGAGTAACTCTTCGTCACAGATCAGGTAAGACATATCCGCCCTGCGAAAGGCAAAGTGCCGGGCGCGGTCCTGCCGGTGAAAGAATTCCTTATCCTCGGTGGAAAGTCCTTTGGGAAGCCTGGTTTTCTCCCAGACGGCCACCAGATCCTGGTACACCTCCTGTCTCTCCGAAATGTTTGTTTCTATTATTTTTACCGCATTATCCATGGACTGATAGGCTGCCTCGTGGCTTACAAACCTTTGATTATGGGCTTCTTTTACAGCTTTTTCAAGTGCTGACAATGCCAGGTAGGTATTGCAGGTATGGCTCACCAGGTCTGCAATGGTAGTGAAAAGTTCCAGGTCATAGCCGTTCTTGACACCTCTTTCCTGGTTGGCCCGGATGATCTCCCTGGCACGTTCCATTTGTTTTAACTGCTCGCGGGATTCATCAATTTTTACTGCATATTCCCTGTTCCAGAATTCATCATATTCCAGGTTATCGCCCCGGGGCAGGTCAGGTAAATGGGTCTTGCCTATATCACCATAATGCCAGACCCGGCGCTCCAATGATTTGTAATAATAATATCCTGCTTTGTTCAACAGCAGGTATAATTCCCTCATGTCGCTGGATCCCACCCCGTAATAGTTCAAAAAGAATTTATCGATGAATTCATCCAGCGAAGGATTATTTCCGCTCCAGGACCATTCCGCGGAATTAATAAAACTCATCATCCAGGCCTGGTTATGAAGTCCGGAATCATCCCATGAGGTGTTGATCATCCCATCGAATATCCCTGAACTTGCTGCCTGATGAACCGGATTATAAGATCTTTGCAGGCAGTTTTCAACTTCCCTCTCTTCATCGCCTTCTCCTCTTAGTCTGTAAAAGTACGGCAGGAAAAGGGGTTCTATTCCCGGATTTGGATCATAGACAAATATTTCATAGCCTTCCTTTTTAATTTCTTTTAAATGTTCAACACCCTGCCCTCCCCAGGCATCCAATACCATGCCAGTTGGGGGATTTAAATCTGCTTCGGATTTGTATTCCGCACTCCAGGCCATAACTGTCCGGCCTTCTTTCATCAGGGGCCTGGCACTGCGGGAGATAAACTTGGTCATCATGGCATGTTTACTGGTTTTTTCCAATTCAGCCTGGCAGCCACATTCAACTCCTTTGCCCAGTTCGTAAGATTCATCTGTACCAATATGGAGGTATTCAGAACCTGGTGTAGCTTTGATCGCATCCTGCCATAGATCGTTCAACAGCTCATAGCTGCCTACTTTCTGCGGGCAAAACTCCCAGTTGGATGCAGGTATTTCCCGAAGGTGGCTGTGCTGGGGCCATTTCAGGATATAACTCACATGTCCCAGTCCCTGTACAAGGGGCACCAGCTGCACATGGTATTTCCTGGCATACCTGGTGATCTCCTGCATCTCCGCCATGGTGAAGGCACCGGGGGCGCCAATCTCGGGATGGCTGGGATACTCAAATTTGTCTTCCCATTCCCAGACCAGCATGTTGATCTTGTACCTGGAAAGATCACGGATGAAACTTTCAACATATGAGCGTTTGTCCTGGTGATGCTTGGTATCATAATGACAGGCCCTTTCAGGAATATCCGGCCAGTCTGTGATCTCCATTCCCGGTACCATAGCACCTGCCGCACCCTGCTTAATAATCTGCAATAGAGTCTGCGTACCGTAAAACAGTCCAGCTTCACCCTTTGCCCTGATGACCAGCTGTCCGGCTTCCGCTGTCAACTGGTAACCTTGCAGGGCTTTCTTTTTTGGCAGTCCCGCAATATCTTTGGAAACCCCTTTATGGGTAAGTATTATTGATTTGCCGGAGGCAGAACCGTCGATAACAGCATTTACCCCCCATTCCTTATTGAGCTGTGAGGCCAGTTCAGTGGCAGCGAACCTGTCCCTGTCCGATGCTTTCTTGTCCAGTACGATAGTCAGTTCATCGTCCAGGATAAAATCTTCCCCGCCAAGGCTTA
>JAZGGT010000483.1:0-11284 GCA_036480555.1 Bacteroidales bacterium
GATGTATCTGAGGAATTGTTTGTCAGGATCCTCATAAACAGGAAAAATATATACCGTGGGGAGTATATTATTGCAACAATCAAACTTTATACCCGTCTCTCTATTACCGGTTTTGGTGAAAGTAAAATGCCGGATTTTCAGGGTTTCTGGACACAGGATATAGAGTCACCCACCCAGCTCAACCTGATCAGGGAAAATGTGAATGGAAGAATTTTCAACACTGCCGTGATTAAAAAAGTTATCCTCTTTCCCCAGAAAACAGGGGAGATCACCATAGATCCCTTTAAACTTGAGACTTACATACGCCAGCAAACAAACCGACCAAGAAGCCCCTTTGATGATTTCTTCGGAAATTCATATACCAATGTCGTGAAACCTCTGGTCTCCAACCCGGTAAAAATCCGGGTCAAGGATCTGCCTGCCGGTGCCCCTGAAGTGTATGCGGGAGCTGTAGGAGACCTGGCGATCAAGGCTGAAATTGACAAGCAGGAAGCCGTGACAAATGATGCGCTGACCTACAAGGTCATTGTCAGCGGGAATGGGAATGTACAGCTGATCGATGCTCCACGGATCAACTTCCCGCCGGATTTCGAGACCTACGATCCCAAGATCCAGACAAATGTGACAAACAGTGAAAACGGGCAGTCAGGAAGGAAAACCTTCGAATACCTGTTGATACCAAGACATGCCGGTAATTTCAGGATTCCACAGGTAAGCCTTAGTTATTTTGAACCAAAATCAGGGAAGTACAGAACATCGTCTACCACGGAATTCAATATCACCATATCAAAAGGGGATGAAGAAGAAGCTGTTACTGTGATTGCCGGGCGTAGCAAAGAAGATCTCAAGATCATTGGCAGTGATATCTTATTTATAAAGGACAATCAGTTCAAGATGTTCAGGATAGGGCAGGGATTTTTCGGATCATCCGTGCTTTACCTTCTATATGCGGGATTATTCCTGCTGTTTCTCGGGGTATTATTGATAAGGAGGAAACGCATCCGGCGGCAGCAGAATGTAGAGCTGGTTAAAAACCAAAGGGCCAGCAGGGAAGCCAGGCGGAGATTGAAGGAAGCAGCCACACATATGAAAAAGAATGAATCGGAAACATTTTATGAGGCTGTTTTGAAAGCCCTTACAGGTTACCTTGTGGATAAACTGAATATTCCCATGTCAGATCTTTCCAAGGACAGTGCCAGGAAGGGACTGCAAAAATATGATGTCAAGTCTGAAGCCATTGAAGAATACCTGGAGCTCGCAGACATCTGTGAGATGGCAAGGTACTCGCCAACTGCAATAGAAGGGGGCATGGAAGAGATATATTCCAGGTCAATAAAGATCATCAGTCAATTAGAACAAAACCTGCGATAATGAATCGAGTATTAATGATCATAAGCATCCTGGCCACCTGCTTCATGGTGGCAGAATCTAAGGATCTGCAGGACCTTCTTCAAACAGGGAACCAGTATTATCTGGATGGGAAATATGAAATGGCCGTACAGTCTTATAAGTCCATTATTGATTCAGGCTACGCGTCAGCCGAACTTTACTATAATCTGGGGAATGCCTATTATAAATCACATGATATTACCATGGCCCTGGTAAATTATGAAAGGGCACGCATACTGAAACCCAACGACCCTGAAATTAATCATAATCTTGATATTGCCAGGGAATTCGTGGTGGACAGGATAGAGGTCCTGCCTGAGTTTTTCCTCAGAAGAGCATACGTTGGTTTCGTCAAGATCTTTGATGCCGATATATGGGCCCTGGTTAGTGTCATTACATTTGGGCTGGCATTGGGACTCTTCCTTGCCTATTTTTTTCTGAACCAGTTGTTTTTCCGCAAAGTATCGTTCTGGGCCGGCGTTTTATTTATCGTGATTGCGGCCTCCACCTTTCTGTTTGCCCTTCAGCAAAACAACCTGGTCACAAAACATCACCAGGCCATCATCCTCACTCCATCTGTGACAATCAAAAGCTCTCCCGATGAGGACAGCGGTACTGATCTTTTCCTGCTGCATGAAGGGACCAAGGTAACCATCAGTGATGAACTGGGTGGTTGGAGGGAAGTAGTACTGAGTGATGGCAACAGTGGCTGGTTGAAAGAGACCGACCTGATCGGGCTGTAGGCAAATCCCGGTCCGCCCGCATGCTTTACAATTCTCGGATAATCCCTATATTTGATCCATACGGAAACCTTATAAGTTCGGTTAAAACCCCCTGCACTTACAAAACTTGCCCATATGAACAGCCTGATCCTTACCATACTTGCATTTGCCGGCTACCTGTTTGCTTACCGGTTGTATGGCCGGTTTCTCGCCAGGAAGATCTTCAGACTTTCGGATGAGAACCGGATGCCATCACACGAATTCAATGACGGTGTAGATTATGTGCCCACCAAGTCCCACATCGTATTCGGGCATCATTTTACGACCATCGCGGGACTCGGTCCTATCGTCGGGCCGGCCATAGGTGTGATCTGGGGATGGTTACCGGCCTTCATCTGGGTGTTCCTGGGTTCTATTTTCATGGGTGCCGTCCATGATTTTTCCACCCTGGTCATTTCTGCCCGGAACAAGGGGAAGACCATCGGGGACCTGGCAGGCGACCTGATCGGTCCGGGTACCCGATATTCCTTCCAGTTCCTCATGCAGCTTCTGCTGTTTATCGTCCTTTCCGTATTCGCCATGATTGTCGGTGTCCTTTTTGAACTGTACCCGGAAGCAGTTTTTCCTGTATGGATGCAGATTCCCATCGCTGTATGGTTGGGCTGGATGATCCGGCGGGGCAAAAATGACCTGCTCTATTCCATCATAGCTGTTCTCCTGATGTACGGTACGGTTATCATCGGCTTGTATATCCCCATCCGTGTACCACCCATACAGGGTTCATCCGTGATCACCTGGTGCCTGATCCTATTTGTTTATGTATTTTTTGCATCCACCCTGCCAGTGCAGAAACTTTTACAGCCAAGGGATTATATTAATTCCCACCAGTTGCTGGTAGCCATTGCTTTGATCGTCACGGGACTGTTTGTGGCCCATCCGGTTATCACTGCCCCTGCTATCAATGATGCAGCTTTTGCCGCCGGATCGGATGTACCGGACATCATGCCTATCCTGTTTATTACTATTGCCTGCGGCGCCATAAGCGGGTTCCATTCCCTGGCAAGTTCAGGAACAACGGTAAAACAGGTCGACCGCGAAAAAGACACATTATTTATCGGTTATGGCGGGATGCTCTGGGAAAGTTTCCTGGCCGTGCTGGTGATCATGGCTGTGGCAGGTGGATTGGGACTGGGACTCGAGAAGGATGGACAGATCTTTACCGGGGCCGATGCATTCAAGCATCATTATTCTTCCTGGGCAGCCTTCAGCGGTATAGACAACAAGCTGGAAGCCTTCGTGATAGGTGCATCAAACCTTTTCAGGAGTTTTGGGATCCCCCCTCTCGTTGGTAAAAGCATGATTGCTGTCTTCATCGTGAGTTTTGCCAATACAACACTTGATTCAGCTGCCAGGATACAGCGCCTTTCCCTGCAGGAAATATTCCGCAATAAGCAGGGTACCATAAGAAAACCAATGGATAACAGGTACGTGGCCACCTTTTTCGTTGTACTGGCTGCCATGGCCATGACTTTTTTGAAGTCCGGTGCCACCGGCGCACTCATCCTCTGGCCCCTCTTCGGATCCCTCAACCAGCTGCTGGCTGCACTTGCCCTGGGCATGGTTACAATCTACCTGTACAACCATAAGAAGAATATCATGATCACCCTGCTGCCCATGATCTTTGTCCTTTTCGTAACCATCTGGGCCATGTTTAAAAACCTGGCTACCTTCTGGAACCAGCAGGATGAGATACTGATATTCTTGTCTGTACTTATTCTTGGACTCACTCTGCTTCTGCTGGCCGGCAGTTTCAAAGCCATGTTTAAGTCGCGGTCACAGATTCCCCCGGAAGCCTGATTCGGATCAATCTGCATCATTTTTTCCCCTGGCAGGAAGGAACCAATGCCGGAAATTCAGAAAGATACTGATCATTAAAGCAATGACCAGTCCCCATAGAGTTACCGCATCTACCAGATTTTGATCAATCTGCAATCCGGACAGACGCGTGAAGAGAAAACTCAGATAAGAATTGGGAAGGTCAGAATATCCAAGCCTCCGAAGGATGTTGAAATGCCAGTCCGTAAAGGGACAGTATCCCAATCCGTAGAAGATCCCCAGGATCAGCCAGGAAGCGCCCGTTAAAAGAATACATATCAAATTCAGACGTCTGGTCTTCTTCCATATCCATCCGAATAAGTTAAACAGGACCAGCAGGGAATGAAAGCCGGTGAAGAATATGTCGAGTAGTTTCAGCACAGCACAAATCCTCCAAAAAGTACCATAATTTAATAAATTTACCTTTTAATTGTCAAATCATTTTGATAAAACACTACAATATATTGGTCCGCGGACATGTTCAGGGAGTTGGTTTCCGCTATTCGGCTATGAGAGCGGCTGAGCTGTATAATGTTTTCGGGTTTGTGAGGAATGAACCTGACGGATCGGTTTACATTGAAGCAGAGGGAGAAACATTCAACCTGGACATGTATCTTGATTGGTGCAGGAAAGGGCCCGGATATGGACGTGTGGAGAAAGTTTTTCATACTGCCTCGACAGTGCAAGGTTTTCAGAAATTTGAGATCCGCATTTAACGGGATAATATAATCTATGTCAAGATTCACAGATCCGGGAATGATGCCTGGGATAAAGAATATGCTTATTTTTAATATTTATGTTATACCAAATAAATATGAACGTCATGAAAAAGTTTATCCTACTTATCGTATTCGGAATCAGCCTGAATTTGTTTGGCCAGGAAGACATGCTTTGCATTGGACATCACTGGACGGAAGATGAAGCCAACCTTATGATGAAAGAATTTGAGGCATCATGGGATGACCTGGCCTCCTGGGAAAAGAGAGCTGAGATTATCAGAGAAGGTATCATTGAGGGCATGGGGCTCAAAAACATGCCTGCAATAGAGGGAGAATTCAATCCCATTATCAGGAATACCCGGAAAATGGATGGTTACATAGTTGAAAATATCGCCCTGGAAAGCTTCCCCGGCTTTTATATTACCGGTAATCTGTACAGGCCGCTTGTGGAAAAGGAGAAATACCCCGCAGTCTTATGTCCCCATGGACACATGCCGGATAAGCGGCTGCGAGAGGATATGCAGAGACGCTGTGCGGTACTGGCCCGCATGGGCTCCATCGTTTTTACCTATGACATGATTGGATTCGGGGAGTCGCAGCAGGTTAGCCATAGAATGCCTATAGCCCTCTTGTTGCAGATATGGAACAGCACAAGGGTCCTGGAATACCTCCTGTCCCGTCCGGATATTAACCAGGACAGGATAGGGATCACAGGTGGATCGGGGGGAGGTACCCAGAGCTTCATGTTGACGGCCATCGATGATAGGATCACAGTTTCAGCACCAGTTGTCCAGGTATCCGCCCATTTTTTCGGGGGCTGTATTTGCGAGAGTGGCATGCCCGTCCACAAAAGTGAACATCACCAGACAAACAATGTTGAAATTGCAGCACTTTGTGCACCCCGGCCCTTATTACTTATTTCCAACGGACAGGACTGGACAAGGAATACCCCCCGGATTGAGTATCCATATATACAGAAGGTATATGCCCTCTATGGTGCAGAGCACAAAGTTGAAAATGTACATCTGGCAGGGGAGAAGCATGACTACGGGTATTCTAAGAGAGTAATTATGTATAATTTTATGGCGCATCACCTGGGACTGAACATCGGGAGCATTCCATACAATAACGGTTACAGGGAAGATTTTGTCACCCTCCTTTCACAGGAACAACTGAAAGTGTTCAGTAAGGAAGATCCCATTCCTCCTGGTGCATTGAAAGGCAATGAAGCCGTGATCAAATATTTAAAAATGGAATAAGGGCCCCTGTTTTCAGCAAACTTAATATGACGTTAGAGGAGTTAGGATATAATGAGTTGTAGTGATTAAATTATAAACAGAAAATATCCAACGAAGAAAGTTTATTCAAAACAGCATCTGAGCAACTGTAACAGGATCTGCTGTGATCAACGGATTGTATATGAATCAGCTTTTTGGGAATCCGCTGACAGATTTGTCTATGATTGACATCCCCAGTCCAAATCTG
Organism: Bacteroidales bacterium; assembly: GCA_036480555.1. Lineage (GTDB taxonomy): Bacteria > Bacteroidota > Bacteroidia > Bacteroidales > SM23-62 > SM23-62. The sequence goes on from JAZGGT010000483.1 coordinate 6,191, forward strand.
AACAGACTGGTAGTAAAACCCATTATGACAAATATGTACCATACGGATGAATGCTGGAATGAGGATCTCAGAGGTTGTGCGGTTTCGGCATATATTGTGGGCAAGGCTAGCGGTACCGCCCATGCATTTTTGCAAAAGCAGGCTGATTATGGCAATCATTTATGTATGGTTTACGGGGACTACTCAGAACAGATCAAAAAATTAGGCCAGATGATGAATATTGATGTGATTATAGAGAGCTAGATAGCAGGCAATAGATTTTCCAGAGAAATAAATGCAGTATAGCTTACCTCATCGGCTGCTTCTGAAATGGAGAGCAGGATCTCGGCCGCATACATTTTCCCGTCGCCGCCGGGGATCTTTACATTTTTCTTCTCACCGGTGATTTTTATTGTCCGGGGACTAAAAAGGCTGACCAGGAATGAATCATACAGGTCAGGTTCGCCCGGAAACAATGTTTTAATATCTTTTCCCAGGATATTTCCAGCTTTTATATTCCAGAACTTTTCGGCGGCACGGTTAATAAAAATGATCCTGGACCTCTGATCAATGGTCATGACTATATCAGCATGGTCCGCCAGGGTCTTTTCGAAGCGGTTACGTTCCTTGGTTATCAGCCGATACTGTGCTTCCAGATCGGTTTTTGTCTGTTCAAGTTTTTTCTTTAATTCCACACTGGCAAGTTTCAGCTTATCTTCATGGATCTTGAGCTGATCGGTATATCTCCTGCTTTCCAGTTCCATTATCCTTTCATTGGTAATATCAGTGGCAAGGTAGATTACCTTGGCAACTTCCCCGTACATGTCGTTCACCGCTGTATAACTGATACGGAACCATTTTTCATCTTCATATTTCGTCCGGGTCTTCATTTGTCCCTGGTATGCAATACCACGGGTAATCCCTTCCCAAATTTCATGAAAACTATCGAGTTCATTTTTTTCAATAAATTCAAAAACAGACATCTTTTCCAGTTCGTTCCTTGTATATTTCAATGTTTCAAGGAAGAGCTCATTGCAATTGATATATTTGCCGTCAGGTGCAAATTCAGCTTTGATGTTCAGGCGGTTTATGGATTCGATTTGACCCTCATAATCAAGACTTTGCTTCTTTTGTTCCGTGTTATCGATGGCCAGAAACAGGATTTTTTCAACCGATCCGTCATCTTTCCTTACACAGGTATATGTGGACATCGTCCAGAGATCCTGTCCCTCTTTGCTGACATGTTTCATATATCCCTCATAATGTTCCCCCCCCTCGGAAAGCCTGTTCCAGATAGGGTCAAACCACTCCCGGTCCTTCTCATCAATGAATTTTGAGATATGCTGCCCTTCTACTTCCGAATTGCTGAAATAACCAAGCTTATGAAGAAACTTTGTATTCGCATAGAGCAGTGTGCCATCTGTACCATACTCGGCTCTGATCAGCGTGTGGTTAACTGAATTAGTGAAACTGATGAACTTCTCGGCTTGCTGGGCTGCCTGTTCCTGTGTTTCTTTCAGTTGTTCCATGTTCTGCCGCATCTTCTCTTCCTGCTGGGCCATGACCTCTGCCTGACTCTGTGATTCTTTTAGCAGGGAAGCTGTGCGGATACTGCTCCTAAGGCTGGAAATGGTGATGGCGGTCCTTTCAGCTACACTCTCGACGAAACTGATCTCAAATTTCTCTATGGTTTTGAATGAGGCAAGTTCCAGGATCCCCAACACCTCATCCTGGGTGATAAGTGGAACGATCAGCAAATTATCAGGTGTGGCGAGGCCCAGACCGGAGGTGATTTCAAGATAACCATCCGGCAGATCTATCATATGAATACTTTCTTTCTCCAGGGCACAGGTACCGATCAATCCTTCTCCCCATTCAACCCGTTTATCGGCAAATTTTTTCCTGTCGTAGGCATAGGAAGCTTTCAGGTCGAAGTACCTGACATCATCCTCATCCTGTTCGATAAGAAAGAATCCACCCTGGTTGGCATCCAGGTATTTAACGAGGTAGCTGATGATATTGTAGGAGAATTCCTCCATGTTATCGAAAGGCCTGCGCAAGATGTCCCCCACGGTTGCTAGTCCCCCGGAAATCCAGTTCCGCTGGTCATCTTCCATCTTGCGGTTTAGTTGTTCCTCTGTATTATTTTTCAGATTGTTACGCAGGTTGACCAGGGCTTCACCAAGCAGGTCATCCGCATCCTTCAGATCCAGTTCTGCATCCAGCTGGTTATGTATAAGCTTGTCAGTAAAGTCAAGTATTTTTTCTGATCGTTGTTGCCCCTCCAGGAACTGTCGGTTAATAGTAACCTTATTCCTGGCAGTCTGAACCCCTGCAATGATACCGGCCACAGTTGTCAGCACGGGGATCACATCCAGCAGGAACTGCCCTGGAAACAGATTGTGCAGATATCCGAAACCATGCAGGGTAAAGGAAGTATTGCCGGTAAGAGAGTGAAGCAGGAGGGAGGCGAAGGGGAAAAAGATCCCGATGAGAAATCCATAAACCGTATACCTGATAATTATATCGTTAGGCTTGTCCATAATCATCCCAAGTCAGAATAAAAATACTTATAATTCCTTAATGATCGAGACTGATCCGGAATTTTTATCAAGAGCGGATGGGCAGATTAATAATAAGAGAAGATACAGAGACGGACCATATAACAGTACTGATATGTTTCTGTGGCCTTATTTTGATTGGATATAATAAAGGTTGTCATTTTAAATCAATTCAGAGTCTTTTCAACTTTCTTTACCAATGACTTGATATCAATCGGCTTCTCAATGTAATCAACGGCTCCCATATCAAGGGTTTTCTTAATATTCATGACATCTGTAACAGCTGAAACTATGATCACCGGGATTCCTCTGGTTTCATTGTTTTTCTTAAGCTGGTCAAGGAACTGGTAACCGCTTATTTTCGGCATCAGCAAATCCAGCAGGATCAGTTCCGGACGGTCTTTTTCCAGCATGGTATATGCTTCTTTCACATTAAAAGCGGTCTTTATTTCATATCCCTTTCTATTCAAGATTGCTTCCAGAAGAACAATGTTAGTATTGGAATCATCGACGATTAATATCTTCTTCCTGTCTGCAGTGATATTCATACAGTGGCATGAATTTTTACAGTCTCAAATATATTGCATTTTGAGAGAGTGTGCATATTTATTGGGATGATTTATATCATCTCTCTTTTTTTCGTATGTTTAATAAAAAATATTGCCTTGAATCAATCAGGATCCATATCAGGGTATCCTTGCGAACAACAAATGCCTTACAGCCAGCTACTTGATGAGGAGCAGGTTGAATTGTTGCAGCGTAACAGCAATGTTGTCAGCTATAACAAGAAAGACATTGTATTCCGGCAGAATACCCGGACCTCCCACATTATGCTGATGGTTTCCGGCCTGGTTAAGATATTCAAAGAGGGGCGGAACGAACGAACCGTTTTGCTAAGAATTGCAACCCCCGGGGAATACATAGGTATGATGTCGGTGATGGGGGACCAGATACACCAGTATTCGGCTTCTGTGGTTGAAAATGCTGATATATGTTTCATTGATATCAATGCTTACCGGAATGTCCTGATGGAAAACGGCAAATTCAGCCTCCAGCTAATGAACCTGATTAGCCAGGACGGTCTGTTTATTTTTAACCGGCTGATGAGCCAGACCCATAAACAACTGCCGGGCAGGATCGCAGATGTATTGCTTTATTTTGCTGAACAGATATACAGGCAGCCTCATTTTGATTTTCCGTTGACACGGCGTGAACTCGCTGAACTTGCAGGAACGACTAAAGAGAGTTTTATCCGGACCCTGACTGAATTCAAAAATGACAAGATCATCTACCTTGATGGCAGCAGGGTGGAAATAATCTCCATGGATATAGTAAAAACCCTGAGCGAATTAGGATAGGCCGCCGAAATACTTAAATTTGCACCCGTTACCTTTAGACCTGGCTCATTCCAGATGAAAGTATTAATTGTTGACGATATTTTTACGAATCGCCTGCTTCTCGCGGAGGTACTGAGAAGCCTGGATATTGAGTTCGACCAGGTTGAAAATGGCAGGGAAGCAATAGATGCCTTTGAGAAAATCCACTATGATCTGATCCTGATGGATATAGAGATGCCGGTGATGAACGGGCTTGAAACCACAAAATATATCAGGGAAGAAATGCCGCATCCAAAAAACAGGGTCATGATCGTTGCACTGACCGCTCATAATCCCCAACTCTTTTTTGATGACTTCCAGGATGTTGGCTTTGATAAATTGCTGACAAAACCCTACAGCCTTGATAAGTTGTCAGAACTCCTGGGTGCCTGAACAGATCTTGCCTATCAGATCAATTCAACGATCTTTTCAAGTCCCGCAGCATCCGTTTCATCAAATTGGTCCAGATGCTTGCTATCCACATCCAGTACAGCAATGATCTGACCATCCTTGTCCCGGACTGGGACAACAATCTCTGATCTTGATCTTGAATCACAGGCGATATGTCCGGGGAATTGTTCCACATCAGGGACTATAATGGTTTTTCGTTGATTGATCCCCGTCCAGCAAACACCGGTGTCTTTAGCCAGCACCTGACAGGCTACAGGTCCCTGGTAAGGTCCGACGATCAGGTTTCCGTTACTGAGCATGTAAAATCCTGTCCAGAAAAAACCATCCATTTTATGATGGAGGACTGCAGCCACAGTGGACATGCGTGAAATCATATCGCCAGTTGCATTCAGGAGTCCGGATAACTGCACATAGATCCGGTCATACCTGCCCCTCTTCTTACTTTTATCCACGGCTGGTAACAATTCTTGATCTGATTAATACAATTCCTTAATGGTCTGTTTTTTACCGTTAAATTCGTAACTATCACCTGCTCTCAATCCTTCCATGGCTTTGTAGAGTGGGACCGCAGGCGAGATGGCATAAAAAATAGTACCATCCAGTTCGATTTTCCCGGCGCTGATGGCAATGATGAATTTTGAGGTATCTGAAATGACGATGGCACCAAATTCCACCATCTCCTTATAGTTCTTGGGATCAATTCGTTCGAGAACATGCATGTCCGACAGGGCTTTTTGATATTGTGCAGCAAACATATCTCTCCGGCC
>JAZGGT010000484.1:0-8928 GCA_036480555.1 Bacteroidales bacterium
GTCTATCAACTCATGCCGTTCAACCTCGAGTCCCAGCATCACATTGATTTCCATCCCCAGCTCATCCAGGAGGCTATCCAGTGCCTCTGCCTGTGCCACGGTCCGTGGAAATCCATCGAAGATGAAACCTTTGGCATCTGTCTGCCCGGTGATCCTGTTCCGTATCATCCCGATGATGATCTCGTCAGAGACCAGTTCTCCCTTCTCCATGATACTTTTGGCCAGTAATCCGAGTTCAGTCTCAGCTGCCAGTTCCGCACGAAGCATATCCCCGGTTGAAAAATGAGTAAGTCCATACTGCTCTATGATCTTTTCTGACTGGGTTCCTTTTCCTGATCCCGGGGGACCGAATAAAACGATATTTAACATGATGCAAAATTTGATTAAGGATGCAAATATAGGGAATTCAGCAATCAGGGATCAACCACTCTATAAATATCTGCCAGGTTTCTGCCAAATCCTTCATAATCCAGTCCATAACCAACCACAAAATCATTCGGGATCTTAAATCCCACATAATCCAGCGGAATATCTTTCAGGTAGGCATCCGGTTTATGAAGCAGTGTTGCCACCCTTATCTCAGCCGGTTCATATCCTTTCAGCTGCTTGATGATACTCTCCAGGGTGATCCCTGTATCCACTATGTCTTCGAGGATGACCACTGTTTTATTTTTGATATCCTCATTGATCCCGATCAGCCGCTTTACCGTACCGGTACTGGATGTGCCGGCATAGGAGGCCAGCTTCAGAAAAGTGATCTGGCAGTTTGGTGTGATCTGTTTGATCAGTTCGGCAGCGAACATGAATGCCCCGTTCAGGATGCCCATGAAGATAACATCTTTCCCTTCAAGGTCCCTGCTGATGCTGGCTGCCATATCCGAGATGGCGACATTGATCCGGGCATTTGGAATGAACACTTCAAATTCCTTATCGTGTATTTTTCTTACTTCCATTTGACGAATTTAAAAAAAATAAGATGGAAGGCTGATATAATTCCCAATTTGCCATAAAGAGAAAACCATACTTTGATTAGCTTTGTAGAAAAAAACAATGAATCCGAAAGTAAGTATTATCATGGGCAGCACCTCTGACCTGCCTGTCATGGAACAGGCGGCAAAGATCCTCGATGAGTTCGAGATCCCCTTTGAGATAAATGCGCTATCCGCGCACCGGACCCCTAAACAGGCCATGGAATTTGCCAGACAGGCTTATGGCCGGGGCATAGGGGTTATTATTGCAGGTGCCGGCGGCGCAGCCCACCTGCCCGGTGTAATCGCAGCCCTTACCCCTGTTCCCGTGATCGGGGTACCCATCAAGGCATCTATATCCATTGATGGCTGGGATTCCATCCTGTCCATACTGCAAATGCCCCCGGGGATCCCGGTGGCGACAGTCGGGCTTGACGGGGCGCGAAACGCTGGCATCCTTGCCGCCCAGATCCTCGGGGTTGGCGATAAGGAAATCGTCAAAAAAGTGGAAGCATTTAAAGCCGGCCTCGAGCAGAAGATCATAAAAGCCAATAAAGAACTCCGGGAAGTGAAATTCAAATACAAAACGAATTGAACTTCCCCCGCCTATGGAACAAACATGAGAACCAGTACTTATCATATCCGGTACGCAGGATTATTGCTGGCTCTTCTGTTGTTTGCCGCTACCTGTTCCTTAAGCGCATCGAATGACAATTATCCGGCAGGGGCCAGGGCTGCCGCCATGGGGAATGTCAGTGTCATGTATCCCGATTTCTGGTCTATCTGGCACAACCAGGCAGGCCTGGGTTTTTATTCCCATCTTACCCTGGGGATCCATCATGAGAACAGGTTCGTGGTGCCCGAATTCAGCCTGCATGCCATCGGGTTGACTATCCCCACAGGCAGGGGGACCCTGGGTTTCTCCTATCAATATTTTGGTTACCCGGGATATCATGAGAGCAAATTGGGACTGGCGTTCGGGAAAGCTTTTCACGAGCGGTTTGCAGTCGGACTGCAGCTGGATTACCTGAATACATATTTTAATGATGAGCTTGGGAACAGCGGGACAGTTGCCATCGAGGCGGGGATCATGGCGGAGCCTGTGGACAATCTCATGATTGGATTTCACATCTTTAATCCAACCGGGGCAACTATCCCGAAGATGAGGCAGGAGAAGATCCCGGTGATCATGAGACTGGGACTGGGGTACCGGTTCGGTGACCGCCTTTTCCTGGGCATGGAAACCGAGAAAGACCTCGATATTGCGAGTCCCCGGTATAAATTGGGACTGGAATACAGGCTTATTGAGTATATTTATGCAAGGTTGGGGGTTATGCTGCAGGAATATGTGGAACATTCTTTCGGCATTGGATTTAACTTATTAAGCTTTCATGCGTCCCTGTCATTTTCCTACCAGCAATTGCTCGGCTATACCCCGTATTTTTCCCTGCATTATGTTTTCAAGTAGATGGTATGCTGTCTTCATTCTTCTTGCGCTGGCCAGGATAACCTGCCTGCAGGGACAGGAATATTATTCGCACCGTGCTGTCATTATCGAAGATCTGATCGAGCATATTGCAAGGAATACCGTCGAAACCCTCGATTATCATACGCTCTTCGATAACCTGTTCCTGGCGCTGGAAGACCCATTAAATATTAACACAGCCAGCCGGGAAGACCTGGAAAAGCTCCAGCTTCTGACGGATTTCCAGATTGCCAGCCTTCATAAATACATTCAGGAGAAGGGACCCATGCTCAGCATCTACGAACTCCCGCAGGTTTATGGTTTTAGCGTTGGACTCGCACAATTACTCGAGCCCCTGTTCTCATTTGATAGCAGTCCCCAGTTAATGGGTATCACCGGAAAAAAGCACAGGAGCTCACACCAGTTACTGTCCAGGGTCTCAGCTGTCATCCAGGAACAGGAAGGTTATAAAGACCCCGCACGATACCTGGGGAACCGTTTAAAGATCATGACCAAGTACAGGTACCAGCTCGGGGGTAAACTAATGATAGGATACAACGGGGAGAAAGATGCCGGCGAACCATTCTTCAGCGGGGAAAACAAACATGGATTTGATTTTAATTCAGCCTACTTCCAGGTCAATGACATATGGAAATTCAAGAATATCATGGCCGGGGATTACCAGATTAAAACGGGACAGGGCGTATGCCTCTGGTCCGGACTGGCATTCGGGAAATCACCGGACATTATAAATATCCGCAGAAAGGGGACTGTCCTGAACCATTACACTTCCGTAGATGAAAACCGGTTTATGAGAGGGGCCTCGGCGACCATAGCCCTTGGTGAAGTAGATATAACCGCTTTTTTCTCAAGGAAGGGAATTGATGCGAATATAATTGAGGATACCCTGGAAGCAGAACTCCTGTTTACCTCTTTTCAGAGCAGTGGCTATCACCGGACGCCGGGGGAATTCTATGACAAGGATGCTGTTCAGGAGACCGTACTCGGAGGGTATGTTTCATGGAACCACAAACAATTCCACCTGGGGGGTACCATGCTAAGTTATTTTTTTGATGCAGCACCGGTGCGATTACCCGATCCGCAAAAACAGTTTGATTTCACGGGAAACCAGAACACCAACCTGGGCATGGATTATACGGTCAGCCTTAACCGGATGATCTTTTTCGGAGAACTGGGTTACAGTACCTTCAGTGGGACCATAGGGATGCTGAACGGGGCAAGCTTCGATCTTCATGAGCAGGTGTCTTTATCAGTTCTCCACCGTTATTTCGATAAACGTTTTTATGCCCTCTACGGCAATGCCTTTTCGGAAAGTTCAGACAACAACAATGAGCATGGGATCTACATGGGACTGGAGGTCCGGCCTTTTCCCCACTGGCGTCTGACAGGTTACCTGGATGCCTACAGCTTCCCCTGGCTGACTTCACAGACCAGCGCTCCTTCCTCAGGGTACGATTATCATCTCCAGGCTGAATATAGCAGCCGCAATAAATTAAAAGCTTACGTAAGGCTTCGTCACAAGGCAAAACCATCAGACAACACTCTGGAAAATGTGATCTCATCTTCCATTGAAATCGCTAGGAAGTCCCACGTCAGATTCCATATATCCTATCCCGTAGCTGATGGACTCAGCTTCCAGAACCGGCTTGAGATATCACATTATCAGAAAGGGACAGGCGAAAGGGAATATGGTTACCTGGCCTATCATGACATCATATACAAACCTCCGTCTTTCCCGCTCAGTTTCTCCTTTCGCTACAGTATGTTTGATACCGAAAGTTATTTTTCCAGGATCTATACTTACGAGCACGATGTACTGTATTCTTTTTCCATTCCATCTTTCTTTGACAGGGGGATCCGGACATACCTTAATGCCAGGTGGGATATCGGAAAACATGTTGACCTCTGGTTCAAATACGCCCTGACCTGCTATCGTGACCGTGAAACGATCAGCAGCGGCCTGAATGAAATTGATGGGAATAAAAAATCAGATCTGAGGATACAGCTCCGCCTGAAGTTTTAGTCAAATTTGACATCCTTGATATTCATCTGGAGGTTTACCCGTCCCATGAATTCATTTTCCTCCAGTGAGTAGCAGGCATCGAATCCCTGTCCCATGTTAATATGCTTATAAAGGTTCCCCTGTTGAAATGCAATGGCAGGGTAAACCTTATAAGGGTCCTCTTCCTGGATCAGGTTTAATTTCAGATGCTCACCACTGCCACCCACTTGCTTGCCGGTACCATTATCCACTACATTCTCAGTGAGGAATACAGGAGCCATATTTCCCGGACCAAAGGGTTCGAATTGTTTCAGGATACGGAAAAACCTGGGAGAAATTTCACTCAGGGAAATCTCCGTATCGATCTCAACAACGGGGATCAGTTGTTCGGCGTCGATGGTATCGGCAACAAATTTTTCGAAGCGCTGCTGAAAACGCGGAATGTTCTCAATCTTGAGGGTCAGTCCGGCTGCATATTTATGTCCCCCGAAATTCTCCAGCAGGTCACTGCAGGAATCCACTGCCTGGTACAGGTCAAACCCGAAAACCGATCGCGCCGAACCAGTGGCAAATCCATTTGATTCCGTAAGTATAACAGTGGGCCTGTACCAGTTGTCGATCAGCCGGGAAGCAACAATCCCAATCACGCCCTTATGCCAGTTAGGGTTAAACAGAACAGTGGTTTTCCTTTTCTGCAACTCCGGGTCCCTTCCAATGATATCAAGGGCTTCCTGGGTGATTGATGTATCAATGTTCCGGCGGTCGGAATTATATAAATTAATTTTATCTCCCATCACCTTGGCCAATGCCTTATCTTCAGCGATAAGCAGGCTTACAGCACTCTTTCCTGATTCCATTCTGCCCGCCGCATTGATCCTCGGTCCGATCTTGAATACAACATCATCTATGGTGATCCGTTTGTCAGAAATACCGGCAAGCTCAATGATGGCTTTCAGCCCGGTCCGCGGATTTTCATTCAACTGCTTCAGCCCGTAATAAGCCAGTATCCTGTTTTCCCCTGTAACTGATACAATATCAGATGCGATACTTACAGCAACCAGGTCAAGAAAAGGGATCAATTTCTCAAATGGGATATCGTTTTTGGCGGCATACGCCTGTATCAGTTTGAATCCAACCCCGCAACCGGAGAGTTCGCTGTCAGGATATGTGCAATCTTTGCGTTTTGGATCCAGCACTGCTATGGCAGGAGGAATTTCATCGCCTGGATTATGATGATCGCAGATGATAAAATCAATACTATGGTGCTTTGCATATTTGACTTTATCTATGGCCTTGATACCACAATCAAGGGCAATGATCAGGGACGATCCCGTTTCCCTGGCATAGTCGATGCCCTTGGTGGAAACCCCGTAACCTTCATTGTAACGGTCGGGGATATAAAAGTCAATGGCCTCGTAGAAGGTTCTCAGGAAGGTATAAACCAGGGCGACTGAGGTGGTACCGTCCACATCATAATCCCCGTAAACCAGGATCTTTTCCTTGTTTTGTACAGCCGCCTGTATCCTTTCAATGGCGAGGGCCATATCCTTCATCAGGAATGGGTCATTGAGCAGTGTTAATTCCGGGCGGAAAAAACTTTTGGCCTCATCAAAACTGGAAATTCCCCGCTGGACCAGCAATATCGCCAGCGGCTTTGAGATATTCAGCTCGCCGCACAGTCTTTCAACCTTTTGTCCCTCCCCCTGGCTTTTCAGAATCCAGTTTTTCTCCATTGCTGTCATGCTGTATGTAATTCTACCTGAAACACTTCTGAAAACTTCTCCTTCAATCTATCGCGAACATCTATGATCTCAAATTCACGGCCCGACTCCTGCTGCATGGATGTGACCCCTTTATCGGTAAATCCACAGGGATTAATATACTGAAAATATCTCAGATCAGTATTGACATTGAGGGCAAACCCATGCATGGTGACATAGCGGCTGACCCGGACCCCGATGGCACAGATCTTCCTGGTTTTACCGGGCACACTCTTATCCAGCCAAACGCCTGTGGTACCATCAAGCCTTCCGGATTCAATTCCGTAATCAGCAAGGGTACGGATGACCGTCTCCTCGAGTCCCCAGACATATTCCTTTACCTTGATATTTAAGGCCTCAAGGTCAATGATGGGATAACCTACAATTTGTCCGGGTCCATGATAGGTTATATCTCCTCCGCGGTCAATCCTGTAAAAAGTGGCATTGATCTTTTCCAGAAAGGCATCTGGGATCAGCAGGTTCTGGTTCTGACCGCTCTTGCCCAGAGTATATACATGTGGATGTTCACAGAAATAAACCACCTGGTTCCCGGACGAAAATCTATTTCCTTCCGTTTTCCCGGCATTCAATTTCTCTTTTACTACCAAAGCAAGGCTGTCCTCCTGCAAATCCCATGCTTCCTTGTAATCTATCAAACCCAGGTCCCTGAACTGTATTGATCTTGTTTTGCCCAGCATAACCATATCTCAAGCAAGTCCTTTTATCAGTCCCCGGCATCCATGTTCATCGGCATGTTATGGCTCAGGTTTTGGGTGAGTGAAGTTTCAGCCAGCTTACCGGGATTTCAATCATGCAAATTTAGCGTATTTTCCCCCGGATCAACTATCTTTGCACAAATTTTTTATCGCCTTAAGATGAGTCAGCAGCAACTATCAGAGCAGGAAGAAATCCGAAGGAATTCATTGCAGGAAATGATATCCCTCGGCATCAGGCCGTATCCTTCAGAGGAATACCCGATCAACATTTCCAGCCAGGAGATCCTGGACCAGTATGATCCGGACAGGCAAAACCTGCAGGAAGTGATTATTGCGGGCAGGATCATGAGCAGGCGGATCATGGGGAATGCATCTTTTGCTGAATTACAGGATGCCGCAGGCCGTATCCAGATTTACATACGGCGTGATGATATCTCACCGGGCGAGGACAAGACCCTTTATAATACGGTATTCAAACGGCTGCTTGACATTGGGGATATCATCGGTGTTAAAGGTTTTGTTTTCAAGACCCAGGTAGGGGAAACCACGGTGCATGTCAAGGAGATGACCCTCTTGTCGAAATCCCTCCGCCCCCTTCCTGTAGTAAAAGAAAAGGACGGAACGGTTTATGATGCATTCACCGATCCTGAGCAGAGGTACCGTCAGCGTTATGTTGACCTTGTAGTAAACCCAGAGGTCCGCGACACTTTTATCAAGCGTACAAAGATCATTGATTCAATCAGGAATTTCCTGAATGAGCATGGGTACCTTGAGGTGGAGACACCGATCCTGCAGCCCATTTACGGAGGTGCTGCCGCAAGGCCATTTACCACTCATCACAATAAACTGGATCAGAAGCTCTATTTGAGGATCGCCAATGAGTTATACCTGAAACGCCTGATTGTAGGTGGTTTTGACGGGGTATATGAGTTCAGCAAGGACTTCCGCAACGAGGGAATGGACCGTTTTCACAATCCTGAATTCACACAGGTGGAACTCTATGTTGCTTACAAGGACTACCTCTGGATGATGGACCTGGTTGAGGAAATGATCGAAAAGGCGGTACTTGACCTATATGGTAAAACCACTGTACAGGTAGGTGATAACACCATTGACTTTAAACGTCCATGGAAACGCTATACCATGTACGAGGCCATCAGGGAGTTCACCGGTATTGATATATCGGAAATGAATGAAGAAGAAATATTCAGGACCGCCCGGGATCTTAAGGTCGAAGTGGATAAAACCATGGGAAAGGGAAAACTCATCGATGAGATATTCGGGGAAACCGTTGAAGGCAAATTGATCCAGCCAACCTACATCATGGATTATCCCATTGAGATGTCCCCGCTGGCAAAAAAGCACCGGGAGAAAGAGGGATTGGTAGAGCGGTTTGAAGCCATCGTAAACGGCAAGGAACTCTGCAATGCTTTTTCAGAACTGAATGATCCTATCGACCAGCGTGAGCGCTTCGAGGAACAGGTAAAACTGGGAAAAAGGGGAGATGATGAGGCCATGGTCCTTGATGAAGATTTCCTCCGCTCCCTCGAGTATGCCATGCCTCCCACAGCCGGCCTGGGCATCGGTATCGACCGGCTGGCCATGACCCTGACCAACTCCCCTTCCATACAGGATGTGATCTTCTTCCCGCAGATGAAACCCGAAAAGCAGGAACAGATCGATGGCGATGATCAATATCTGGAAATAGGTGTTCCCAAGGAGTGGATAGATCCTTTAAAAGCACTCGGATTTACAACTGTTGCCAAACTCAAAGAAGTTGAAAAGCCTGGCAAGCTGGCCAATGATCTCAATGGCTACAAAAAGAAAAATAAACTTGATCTGCCTGGATTGAGTCCAGAGCTTGTTGGGGAATGGATCAAGGATTAACTCATTTCTTTGACTAAAAAATCAAGCCTCAATCATCAGGTTGGGGCCTCTTTTTGTCATTTATTTGTCCTTTGAAATATGACAGCCGTAATTATTTCTGTTAAATCAA
>JAZGGT010000485.1:0-6546 GCA_036480555.1 Bacteroidales bacterium
CCTACTGTACCGAGGATCAAAGCCAGTATGCCCAGGAGTGTAAAAATGGACAGATAGGTATTCTGAACAGATGCGAACTCAGCCAGCCTGGCAGCGGATTCTGTCATGTACCATCCGTTATCCCTGAATGCCCTGGTGAGATCATTTCGCGGGTCAACACCGGCACCAGGCTTGACATCAACCAGGTATACAGAGGCACCGCTTGAGGAAGGAAAGAACCTTAAAAAATACCGGTCTGAAATGATCAGATTCCCCTGCAGGACAGAGGGAGCAATGCCACCGATCAGCTTGATCCTCAATGTATCCCCGGTCTCGCTCTGATAAAATAGTGTATCCCCGGTTTTTTTACCAAGTCCCCATTGAATAACCGTCTGGTCAGCAATGGCCGGGATGAGTCCACCTTCAAGCTCCTTCTCCAGGGATCCCCAGGGCTTTGCAGGATCGAGATCCGGGGTCGAGGCCACAAAACTGAACCTGCCTTCCATCAAGGCCGGATCTACTCCCAGCAGGACCGGATTACTGACCCTGTTAAGATTCAGGCAACTGGCATCGTCCCCGTCATTTTTCCGGAACTGGACAAAGGAATAGTCCCCTTCCAACCCGGATACATACCTGACTTCCGGGTCGTTCAAGTCATGCAGTATGGGTATGGTAGCTTCTGCGAAGTATTGAAAACCACCTGTACCGCTTGATTCATCATTGATTTCCCTGTACGGGTTGCGCTTGTTTGCCCCTGTCAGCACCACGCTGAATGTGCCCAGAGCAAATAACAGGATGATGGTAAGGCTGCGCTGCCTGTTCCCGGCAATGTTCCGCTGAACAACCTGGCTCAGAGATATACTGTCAGACCCACTGGGCCGGGGAATACGCAATAATTGGTCGGTAAACAGGATAAAAGAAATAAAAAGGAGGCCTCCTGCCATCATAAAAGCCATCTCATTCAGAGGCCCGGTGCCGAGTACCTGGATCAATACAAGTACGGCACAAATCAAAGCTGCCAACGAACCCGGGAGGATTTTAAACAGGACGGATTGCTTTCTGTAACGGAAGGTAAGGCTTCGCTGAATTTGCACTATCTCCTTCCTGAGGTTCCTTTGCAGAATATAGTATATAGCCAGCCAGGATATCAACATACAGACCAGTAAGCCGGTCAGCAGAGTCAGTGGCTGAATGGAAATTTCAAGAACGCTGGTGCGCACAATATCAGACCATACCCTCCCCAGCATTTTAAATACGAAACTGGTGTACAGGATGGCAAGCAACACACCCGGCAGTCCCCCAAGCAGGGCAATCAATCCACCCTCTATCAGGTAGACACGCCTGATCAGCCTTTTAGGATATCCCCAGGTGGCCATGGTCCCGGCATGCCTGATCCGGCTGGCCAGGTTGAGGTGGAACAGAAGGGCTGTCAGGATGATGCTTGAGAGCAGGATAAAGAAACTCAATGCAATAAATAACTGACTGAAATCCACTCCATTAGTTGCAGCTCTCATTCCTGAATCCATGATGTCTTCAACACGGATACCCAAGTCAGCAGGATGAAGGTGATCCCTGAAAACTTTCACCAATGACTCATGATCCATCTCTTCTGCCCGGTAACGGATCGCTGTATAGTCCCCGAACCTGTTCTTCCATAACCTGCCTGCAGTCTGGAGGGAAATAAATGCCTTGGGCGTGCCCCTGAATTCGTTCCAGTAATCCTCATCCCTGTCGCGGATCTTCTCAAGATCTATGGGGATCCCGGCCTCCCAGTCGCGGCAGTGACCTGCATCAGATAAACCCGGCAGTTCCGGCATCAGGTTCATGTCAGCAAAAAGTCCCACAATAGGTACAACTCCTTCAACTTTCAGGGAAACAGTGTGTTCATCCAGCCTGCGTAAAGGTCCGGGTACAAAATATTCAAGCCTTACTGTATCACCGGGGACAAGCCCCAGGTCTGAAGCCAGCCATTCGTTGACTATAATCCCATCTTCACCCGGATTTCTTCCACCCGGACTACTGTCCCCCGATACGGCAGCTATTTGTCCCCTTTCTGAAATGCCGGTATTTTGCCCGGCTGACAGGGTTGAAACAAAAGAATAGGGTGTCTGGTTTGTTCCAGATGTGATGCTGTTTACGAAATAGGTCAATACCTCATGCTGATCTGTACCTGAATTTTGAAATGCTTCAATAATAGCCGGTTCAATGAAAACCCTATCTGCATAAAGCTCAATCTCATCCAGGGTTTTTATTTCCCGGATCCTTAACCCGGCATCTGCAGGTCTCCAGGTTTTCCGCAGGGAGGCAGTTATCTCTTTATGTTGCAGGCTGCCATTATGTGAGATCAATATAAGATTTGCCTTGTCCTCAAGGTCCATGATCCGGTTCAGGTGATCGAGGCTGATAAAAATATTGAACGGGGCGGTCTGGGAGATCTTCAGGCTAAATCTTCCCAATTCCGGAACACCTGCAATGGCCTTTACACGGACCCTGGCTGAAACGCTCGTATGGATGGCCGATACGAAGGGGGTATTCATGGGCATCACACTGGCTTTCCGGATTCTTAACATGAGAAAGTCCCCCGCTCCAACCTCCAGCCGTTCCGCCATATTTTCGCTGATGATCACTTCATCAGCGGAAAGATTTCCAAAATAAGAGGAGGTATCTGCGATCAGATCGAATTGCTCATTCACGCCAAGGACCTGTATCCGGTTTATCCTCAGCCGGCCCCCGTCAGCAGTAGCTACCCCCTGTAGTTGAAACATCGGAGCGCAGATACAATGCTGGTCATGATTCAGCGGATCTGACAGTTCTTCCTGCAGTAAAGCAGCCAGTGAGGCCGTTATAAACCTGTCACCGGTTGTGATGGCAGTCCGGGTATCCCCAAGCCGGTACCGGGTGCTTTGTTCCAGGCTGTACCTTACGGAATCCCCGATGATCAATCCACCTGTCAGAATGGCCGTACTGATAGCAACCCCGATGGCAACAGTCAGATTGAAGCGCAGATAATGAAGAAAGCTTCTGATCGCAAAACCGAATTCCGTCATTATTCAGTGATCATATCAAGTATTCCACTTTGTAAGCTGTAAATGGTATCCATTCTCCCTGCCAATTCCTGTGAATGGGTAACAACTACCAGTGCAACCTTATCGGTCCGGCTGAACTCAATCAGCATATCAAACAATTGGCTGGAATTTTCATGATCGAGGGAACCTGTTGGTTCATCTGCCAGCAATACGGCAGGATTGTTTATCAATGCCCGTACGACAGCAGTACGCTGGGATTCTCCACCGGATAATTCACCGGGTTTCTTATTCCTGTGATCCCAAAGGCCTGTTCTTTTGATCAGGTCCTCCGCCCTGGTCCCGGCTTCCTTTGCGTTCTTGTTTGGCAGGGTGGGAAGCAATACATTCTCGAACAGGGTGAACTGTGGCAGTAAATAATGCTGCTGGAATACAAATCCGACTGCCTGGTTCCTGAATTGCTCCAGGCCTCTCCCGGTCAGCCGGGTGATATCCCTGTCCATGTACAGCACCTGGCCCTGGTCAGGTTTATCAAGCGATCCTGCCATGTTGAGCAAAGTCGTTTTGCCTGATCCTGAGGGCCCGGTTACCGCAATTCTTTGTCCCACTTCAATATCGAGACTTACATCATCGAGCACTACCTGGTAGGTGTCAGACTCTTTCTGTCCGTAAGCTTTGGATATATGCTTAAGCTGGAGCAACATATCATGTTTTAATTATCGATTCGTAAGCCTCAATCATTTTACCGGTTTGCCTGGTGATGTTAAAATGATCTTCCGTGCCGCTGCGGGCATCCAGGCTTTTTTGCCTGAGCAGCTCTTTGTCCCCCAGTATCTTCTCAAGTGTGCGGGCAAGGTTCTCAGGAGTATTCTCCTCATAGGTGATTCCTCCCCCGGTGACCCCGATAATTTCAGGGAATGCTCCAAGGGCAGGTTGCACCACAGGAACTCCAGAGGCCATAGCTTCCACCAGGTATAATCCGAATGCCTCTCCCATCCTGACAGGTACGGAGACCACCGAGACTTTCCTGAAGAATTCCATCCTGCCGGAATCTACGAAATCTTTATGGAATTCGACATATTCCAGCAGGCCGGCCCTGGCGAGCTTCTTCCTGTTTGATTTGATGTACTT
This sequence comes from Bacteroidales bacterium, assembly GCA_036480555.1. Lineage (GTDB taxonomy): Bacteria > Bacteroidota > Bacteroidia > Bacteroidales > SM23-62 > SM23-62. The sequence goes on from JAZGGT010000485.1 coordinate 4,134, forward strand.
TACATCATCACCTGTGTAACCACCGGTCAGTACCAGCCTGACATCATCAAATCCACTTTTTTGTTTCAATTGCCTGAAAGCATCCACAAGAATGTCAAGTCCGTTCTCATGGTTCATTCGTGATATGAAACCGATGTTCCGGCCTTTTGATTCAACAGGGGTGGTGGGGTAATCTTCCAGAAAAACTCCCAGGTGCACGCTTTGTATCTTTTCGGCGGATAAGTTCAGCCTTTCCTTCATGACATCTCCATAGAAATCACTCACAGCCACAAAAAGGTCCACATGTGATGCATCTTCCCTCATCAATTCCCAGGCACGGTCCCTGAATACAGGTTTCATTACATCCACCCAGACATCTTCGTCCTGCAGGGAGCAGACCACCGGCACATTCAGTTTTTCCCTGATGCGTCCTGCAAGTCCAAGCAGTAGTGCATTGGACAGGTGAATGACATCAGGTTTGCAATGATCGGCTATCCATGCAACCATCTTGTCCAGTTCTTCCCGCTGCTCTCCATGTTCTCCCATCAGCATGGATACGGTCAGCTCTCCCAGTCCCCGGGCCCGGGTGGACCCTGACATACGGGCAGCAATTTTAAGCATGGGTTTGGAATTCAACAGGCTGTCAAACCAGGCCGGCGCTCTCCTCAAAAAGGGGTCCAATTGTTTAAGGTAGATACTGATCGCACCATAGAAAAGGGGGATATTATTCGTATCATTCTCATCGGCGAAAAGCGGGAGATACATGGGAATCTTTACAACCTGGTGCCCGAGGTCACGGACAGCTCCCACATATTTACTGTCACGCAGGCAGTTGCCGCAATAAAAACTATTTCCCGATCCTGGTATAATATAGAGTATGTTCATTTTCCGAAGCAGTAAATATAACCATCTGAAGCAGCTATATAAAATCGCTCGCCGCTTACCACCGCCGGGGTCCCGGTAATTGCACTTCCCAGCTCATAATTCCACAGGACATCCCCATTGCTGATATCAAGTATAAACAGATCACCCCGCATGTTTGCAACCAGCACCCTGTCCCCAGCAATGACGGGTGATGCATTTATCCTTGAGCCGCTGTTAAAACGCCAGATCAGCTCACCTGTTGACCGCTTAAAGCAATAAGTATATTTATCTTCATTACCGATAACCGCTACCTTCTGATTTACCGAGGGGGATGCAAGAAAGGGCAGGCGGGCCCGGTCATTCGTCCAGGTCCAGGCAATCTTCTCATTTTCCAGGTCTATACAGGAGAACTTCCCGTCATGGTCACCTATGAATGCTGCATTATCTGAAACGGCCACCGAACTGGCTATATACGTGGCTATATCAATCTGTTTTTCGAGCTTACCGGTCAGGATGTCCACGACATGAATAAACCCATCACAACCACCAAAAATGGCTTTGCCCTTGTAACAGGCGGCTGCACCGTTGATAAAATTATCAGTTTCATATTTCCATATCATCTTTCCCGTTCCGGCATCCAGGCAGTGGAGGTAATAATCATAGCTCCCGAAAATGATCATGGTCTGGTCCCCCGACACCCAAAAATTCGGTGAACCGGAGATCTGGTTGTCAGCCTTGTAGGACCAGTTCTCATCTCCGGTTTGGAGATCCAGGCAATAAAGGGACCCGTCAAGATCGCCTATGTAAACCTTCCCCCCATGAAGCAATGCAGGTGCTTCGACGCCGTTCCCGGTCTTGAACTCCCATTGCAGCTGTCCATTGTTATCCAGGCAGTAGACAGATCCATCCATGGATCCTGCCACTATCCTGCCGTCCCCCGATACGGGTGAGGACCTCAGGTCATCCGTCGCCTGGTAGGACCAGAGCAGTTTTGGCTGACCGGGCAGGCGGTTCGATGTGATCCCCCTCAGGGTTGGATCACCCCTGAATATATGCCAGCCATCGCCTGTCTGTCCAACGATGGACTGAACAAGCAGTATGGAAAATATGATTGTTTTTAATTTCTTCATTTTATTGCCAATGCCCCCGTGGGACAAGCCCTTGCTATATCTCTTGCTGTTTCGTTCAATGTCGCCTGTAAGGTCTCATCAAAAGGAATGCCAATCCTGACATCAAATCCACGACCGATAAATGTAAATCCATATTTTTCCTTATGCAGAGCTGTCAGCCTGACACATATCCCGCACTTAATGCATTTCTGAGGTTCATAAATGACTGCCTCATGAACGAATACCTTTGTGACCGGTGCAAAATCATCTCCCTTATATCTTTTTTGGTTTGCCCCAAAACGATCAGCATGGATCCGCAGTTTACAGATATGCATATCCCTGCAGTCACAATGCAGGCAGCGACTTGCTTCTTCCTTCATTTCAGCGGGACTATAGCCCGTCGCCAGGCCATTGGCCGGTTCCTGCCGCCTGCCCGGATGAGATTCCTTCAGATATTCCCC
>JAZGGT010000486.1:0-17804 GCA_036480555.1 Bacteroidales bacterium
AGGCATCGAGGGAAAGGGCAGCAATGATGTCAGCCAACTGGGATAGTTTAAAAACCCTCAGGCAGCAGTGCACGCCGAATGCACTCATAAACTGGGTTCCATTCAGGAGGGCAAGTCCCTCTTTGGAGGCAAGCATTACCGGTTCCATATCCAGTTCTTTGAGCACAGCCTTGACAGGTTTCCTCTCCCCCTGATAATAGACTTCCCCTTCACCTATCAACGGCAGGCTGATATGAGCCAGGGGAGCGAGGTCACCGGAAGCCCCCAGGGAACCATACTGATAGACAACGGGAGTAACCCTGTGATTGAAAAATTCCACGAGCCTCTGTATCGTGGATAACTGTATACCGGAATTACCGTAGGCGAGGGACTGTATCTTCAGGAACAGCATTAAACGGGTTATCTCACGGGGTATCTCATCACCCTGTCCGCAGGCATGGGAAAGCACCAGGTTTCTTTGCAATATCCCCAGGTCCCCATGTGATATCAACCTGTCATGCAAGGACCCGAAACCTGTATTGATCCCGTATAACGGTTCTTTTGTATCCGCGAGTTTTTGATCAAGGTAGGTCCTGCATTTCTGAACCAGTTCTATGGATCTGTCGGAAAGTTCCAGATCCAGTCCATCCCTCATAATCTGTTGAACCCTTCTGAACTGGAGTACGTCCGGGGAAATCTTATGTACGGCATTATCCTTCATTCGCTCCCAAAACGTGCCGGATGGCCTCATGTGTTGTCAGCTCTTTTTGCATGCCTGTTTCCATGTCCTTGATGGTTAAAACGTTTTTGATGATTTCATTCTCCCCGACCAGGGCAACAAAGGGAATGCCCTTGACATTGGCATAGCTCATCTGCTTTTTCAGTTTGGCCTGGTCCGGGTAGACCTCAGTTTCAATTCCGGCATCTCTGAATTCAGGCAGTACTGAAAGAATATATTTTTCCTCGGCCATACCAAAATTAATGAACAGGATACGGGTCCCCGTGATCACTTTTTTCGGAAACAAGCCAAGCTGGTGCAGTACATCATAGATCCGGTCGGCTCCGAATGATACGCCAACACCCGATACATCTTCCAATCCAAATATCCCGGTCAGGTCATCATACCGGCCACCCCCACAAACGCTGCCAATCTCCACGTCAGTGGACAATACTTCGATGATCGCTCCGGTATAATAGTTCAGTCCCCTGGCCAGTGTAAGGTCCAGTTCCACGGATGCCTTCATATCCCGGTTATCGAGATACTCAAAAAGCCTGATCATCTCATTTATACCCTGTATGCCTGTTTCGCTGCCGGATAATATGTTCTTCAAGTTTTCCAGTTTCCGGGAATGATCCCCGGAAAGATTGATGATTGGTTGCAGCTTGTCCACCGCCTCCTCAGACAACCCGCGTGATCTGAGTTCTTCATTCACTTCATCGCCACCGATCTTATCAATCTTATCAAGGGCCACCGTTATGTCAGTCAGGCGGTTCCTTTCACCAATGACTTCAGCAATCCCTGCCAGGATCTTCCGGTTGTTGATCCTTATATCAATGTTCATCCCGAATGTTTCAAATACCCTGTCTATGATCTCTATCAGTTCGAATTCGTTCAGCAGTGACCTGCTGCCGATAATATCCGCATCACATTGATAAAATTCCCGGTACCGTCCTTTTTGTGGCCGGTCAGCCCTCCATACCGGCTGTATCTGGTAACGCTTGAATGGAAAGTTGATCTCGTTCCTGTGTTGTACCACATAACGTGCAAATGGGACCGTAAGATCATAACGAAGGCCTTTTTCACTGATCTGGGTCGATAAGCTGGCTATGTTTTCCCTGTGTAGCTGATCATCACCCACCCCGGAAAGAAAATCGCCTGAATTCAGGATCTTGAACAGGAGCTTGTCCCCCTCCTCCCCATATTTTCCCAGCAAGGTATCCAGGTTCTCCATGGCCGGAGTTTCAATAGGCTGATAGCCAAAAAGCCTGAAAACATTTTCAATCGTGCTGAAAATATACCTCCGGCGTGCCATTACACCCGGCGAATAATCACGGGTCCCTTTAGGTATATTAACCTTCTTCACTTATTTGCTGATCTTCTTCAGGTCTTTTGACAGAAAGCCATCCGGTTTTTTATCATTGATCATATGATAATCGAAATAATAGAAGCTGGCATCTGCAGCTCCGATCAGGACCTTGTAACATCTAGCTTTCAGCCTGGTACCTTCCGGCCCGACCTTGTGCAGGAAGACTACATCTTCATCCCTGTCTGAAATGGCCTGCCGGATCTCCTCCCTGGTAACCAACTTAAAATCATGAGGGTAGACCTTCCTGATCCGTGAAGTTGAGTTCACATCATTTGCCAATTCATCCTCAAGCAGGTATAATGTTTTTTGCTTCACATCTTTCATGTTATCATTATAACGCTTGAAAACATTGTTTGAAATGATCTCGGGATTGGCATGGATCAGCCTGAGATGCTGCTGGGCGAAACGGACAAGGATACCAAGCTTGTAGTTATAGGACTCGTCTTCAACATTGGTGTATGATACGGGGACGGATACCAGGTCAGGCATCATGCCAATAAGAAAATAATCTCCCCCCAGTGATACATTCAGGAACCTGTATTTAGCATTCAGTTTATCCTTTTCAAAAACTACCGTTGCGAGAAACAGGAAGGAATACTCCGGATTCATTCTTTTCTCTTCAAACTCAGAAAAGGGTATAAACTCATATTCTGTAATATCCCACTCCTTTGCCATAACCTCTTCAATTTCAGCATCAAAGGTGTTCAACGGGTTTTTATCCTTGACAACCAGTGTTTTGGTTTTAAGGAAGTGGTCGAGATCGTCAGGTGTTGGCACATACTGTGCACTGACCAGTAAGGAGAAACTTACCAGTATGAGGAATACGATGGTTCTTTGCATTGTAATTGAAATGTTAGATTTTGGGTATGTATAAAGGATTTCGTTCATTAAATCTCCTGAGGTACAAGAATTTCAATTGCCGTCTTTTCTTTTTACTCAACTGGGCAAACTCATCATGCAGTTCCGGGTCTTTCATTAACAGCATTGCAAGGCCCTCTACATCATAATCATATACCTTTCCTCCGTCAAAATCATAAAGATATTGTCTCATTTCGGAGGAAGCATAATTCTGAGGATACCTGCCATAACGATAATAATAATCGTAGGGATTGTAATAATAGGGATCATATTGTCTTGAGTCATAGGTAGTAACCGTTGCAACAAAATGACAGATCCTCCCCACTATGGTAATCCTGTGATATTTTTCATTAATGGCCACATACAGGATCCCGTTCCTGCTGAATCCCCATATATGCTTTGATTTCACTTCCTGCTTCATCCCGAGATGGTCGTAGAACAGCAGATTCTTATTTTCAAGTACTTTGTTGTAATACTCCCTGTCATCATAATCCACATTGGTAATGACCCTGGATTTGGGAATGGGAGCATTCTTACTTACCTGCATGTGATTGAGGAATATGCCTTCCCGGAATTTAAACTCCGGTGTATATCTGATCATGTTCAGGGTATCCTGCTGCTGCTGAGAGAATATGCCCGCAGGCATGAACCAGATGACAAATACTGCCAGCACAACCCCCCGGAGCCTGTATTTCATCTTATCCATATTCATAAAAGTTCTTTTAGTGAATCATATCAGCACAAACAAACAACGTACCAACTTCCCGTGTATTATCTGATATGACAAGAATCATATATGGCTTTTCGCGCGGATTGATTTTTTACGTATATTTATGAACGAATCTGTTTATCAGCCACCTGCAAATTTACGCATAAAAAATCCACGAATTGATGCTTACTCAAGAGAAAATACTTAAATTTTTCTCTTTCGGATTAAACGAGAAAACAGAGCCTCAGATACAGACCCGCATCCTGCTAACTAACATATTCAGTTCTCTGGGTATCGTTTTCTTTGTCGGATTTGCAGTCTCAGCGCTTTTTAACCAGCTTTACTGGCTCTCCCTCATCCTTTTTACGGCCGGTCTGCTCACCTTGTTCAATACCATTTTTCTTGTCAAGACGCAACGGATACATTATGCAGTCGGATTTTTACTTGGACTGATGGCCGTTTTACTCCTTGTCATTCTCATACACGGAGGAACTAATGGGACAGGCCATTTATGGGGATTGACCTTCCCGGTGATTGCATTGATCCTGCTTGGCATTAAAAGGGGTAGCATAGCCTCGCTGATTTACATGGTCTTATCTGCAGTTGTACTTTTTGGCAAGTTCCCGTTTGTACAAGTTGATTATGAATTCACATTCAGCACGAGATATATATTTACCTACCTTGGTTTTTACATACTGATATATGTTTTTGAATACTTGCGTGTGTATAATGTCCAGAAACTGGACAAAGCACTTGAGGAAGCCAATTTTGAGTCCCGCACCAGAGATGAATTCATATCAAAACTGTCTCACCAGTTAAGGACATCCCTGAACAATATCACCCTGGTCAGCAACCTGGTCAGCAAATCCGAGCTGACCGACGAACAAGGCGATCTTATTAATACCATTCTGGCATCAACCAATAACCTGGTAGAGGCTGTCAATAATATCGTTAAAGTTTCCAATATAGATCTTCAAAGTGTAAGGGAGGCCAGCATCTCCTTTGATCTTGCATCTGCTGTTGAGAACATCCTGCAGCTGTTTTCTGCCTCGGAATACGAGGGATTGAATGTTACCCTGGAACCCGATGCAACACTTTCCAACCAGGTCATCGGTGATCCAATCAGGATAAAGCAATTATTCCTGAACCTGGTCGAAAACATCCTTAAACAGGGTCAGGCCAATCATCAGATGAACATTCAGATCAAGATCCTCAACTACCGGGAAACAGATGCAAAGCTTACGCTCAGATTCAAAATAATGGCCTGTTTGGCCCCGAAACCAACAGGGAAGACAAGGGAAGCCAGAACCAGTGCTAAGTGCAAACTGCCGGTACCATTAGAGGAACTGGATTTGAGCATACCTGAAAAGTTTGTGGATATTCTGGGGGGAGTCCTTGTTACAGAAATCTGTGAGGATCATACCCTGTTTAACTTTGACCTGGAATTCGAAAAGAGTAATAAGAAACTCAAGAAGGGAACCAAAGGATCGTACTTTGGTGTGGAAGATATCAGGACAACCAGGAAGGTGGAATTGAAAGATGCAAATATCCTGCTTGTCGAAGATAATCTGATCAACCAGCGGATTGTTGTATTAAGCCTTGAACCCCTTATCAAGAACATTGATCTTGCCCTGAACGGCAAGGAAGCCCTGGACAAATTCGGGACAACAAATTATGACCTTATTCTAATGGATATTCAGATGCCGGTCATGGATGGATTCCTTGCCACGAAGAAAGTCAGAGAGATAGAGACCAGCTCAAACTCATACACACCCATCATTGCCATCACTGCCAATGCAATGGCCGGGGACCGTGAAGCCTGTCTCGCGGTTGGTATGGATGATTATATAAGCAAACCCTTCCAGGTTGATGTGCTGGTGGAAAAGATGAAGACGCTCCTGGCCAAATCTGTGGACGTCTAGCCAGCATTTAATCAGGGTACTTCCGGCCTGATCCCTATGACAAGGATATCATCCACCTGGTCCATGCCACCCTTCCACTCCTCAATGCTGGCATCAAGTATGGAACGTTGTTTCTCCATCGGCAGTTTATGAATGGTCAGCAGGAGATGTCTGAATCTGCGGTATTTGAATTTCTTGCCATCAGGTCCACCAAACTGGTCTGCATATCCATCTGAGAAAATATAGATTACATCATTTTTCTGAAGGTAGATCTTGTGGCTTTTAAATAATTTGCGTTCCGTAGAAAAATGAATATCGGCACCGACGGAGAACCGGTCTGCCTTAACCTCTATAATGGTTTCATTACGAACAAGATACAATGGGTTAAATGCGCCGGAATATTCCAGGGATTTTTCTTTCATATCAAGGATACAGAGGGAAAGATCCATTCCGTCATTCAGGTAAACCTGTTCTCCATCTGAGAAGATCTCTGAGAAATTCTCGTTCAGTGTATCCAGGATCATGGCCGGGTTGCTGCCCTGTTTACTGGCCGTAATTTTTCTGAATAATTCAAACCCTATGATGGAGACGAACGCACCAGGTACACCATGTCCTGTACAATCTACTGCTGCAACATAGATCTTGTTGCCATGTTGATTTATCCAGTAGAAATCCCCGCTGACAATATCCTTTGGTTTGAACAACACAAAGGAGTCAGGCAAAATAGCCCGGAAACTATCAGAAGATGGCAACAGGGCGATCTGAATCCGTTTGGCATATAGGATGCTGTCAGTAATATTTTTATTCTTCATGACCAGTTCTTCTCTTTGCCTTGAAATCTCCTTTGCAGATATTTCTTTTTCCCGAAGTATCCGGTTGGTCCTTCTCAGGCTGCTTGTCCTGATCCGTATAGCCAGCATAATAAGAAGAATACCCAATACAACATATATAATGATGGCCAGGGTTTTACTCCAGAAGGGGTATGGGATAACAATTTCGATCTGGATCTCGTCATCCGAATAGAGCAGGTCATTATTTGATCCTTTTACACCGAGGGTGTATGTACCCGGACTTTGATTGACCAGGGTTAGAAAATGCTGCTCCCCGATGTGTATCCAGAGACCGTCCTGGTCTTTCCTGACCAGTTTATACATATACTGGTTCCTCTCAGGCGCTGTAAATTCCAGTGCTGAGAACTGTATGGTAATAATTTGTACACCACGTAAAACCATGACGATAGATACCCGATCGAGGAAAATTGGCAAGGAGTTGCCTCCCTGTTCACGTCTCTTTACGTACTGTGTAAATGACAACCGTGGTTGATGTGAATTGTAAAGAATGGAATCCGGGTGAAAGATATTCAGTCCTGATATTCCACCAAAATACAACCTGCCTTCCTTATCCCGGTAACAGGAACCAGGCAGGTATTCGTAGTTTTGTAATCCGTCTGATGAGCCATACTGTATGAAGGATTCCACTTCAGGATCATATCTGGACAAACCACGGTCGGAGCTCAACCACAGATTCCCGTTTCCGTCTTCCTGCATACCGTAAATCCTGAGTTCAGCCAGCTCAACCGGGTCAGAGAAATAGATAAAGGAATTACTATCCGGATCATACCTGTTTAAGCCTGAGGCGGTACCTACCCAGAGCTGTTTCTCTGAATCAAGCAGCAGTGAAAGTACGGTATTGTTATTGATATTGGAAGACTGGTTTAAAATGCCTGCCTGAAAAACCTCATCCCGTTCCTCCTGGGGAACATATTTTATCAGACCTACAGAAGAACCAACCCATATCCAGCCCCGGTGATCCTCTAACACACAATAAACATCCTGCAGGGCCAGCATTTCAGCACCATTATAAATCGTATGGCGGCTTCTTATCTGTCCCTCTTCCGGATCATATTTATGCAGGCCGTTGGAAGCAGCAAACCAAATATTCCCGTTTGAATCCTCGAAGATATCATTTACCTGCTGCCCGTTAAAGTATCCGCAGGATACACGAGGCTCCCGGTCACAAAAACGGTAAAACTGGTTTGACCCAGCCTTCATTACATTCACCCCGTCCCCCGTACCTACCCAGAGATTTCCTGATTTATCCCTGTAAACCTTATTAATCTGATCGTGTATAAGCCGTCTGCCTGGTCCGGCATTTCTTGCATACCTGGTAACCTTACCGCTTTCCTTACTGACATGGTTCAGTCCCCTGCCACTGGTACCCAGCCAAAGATCACCATTTTCTTCCTGGTAAATACTGGATATCATATAGGAAGATAATCCACTTATAAGAGGATTACGCTGATTGATGACCTGGAATTTACGCTGTTTCTGATCGATTTTTACCAATCCTCCATAAGTCCCCAGCCATAGTATCTCAGAAGCATCTTCAAAAATGGTGTAAATTCTGGTAAAGGGAGTATGCAATTCATCCCGCTTGAATGAACTATAAATCCTGGCATCTGAAAGATCGGACTGAATCATTATCAAGGCTTGGTCTGTCCCTGCCAGCAGGGTACCATTTCTGTTGCCAGCCAGGGAATTTACATCGATCCCTTCCAGGTCGGGAATGGAATCACCCACATCGATAAATACACTGTCCCGCGGGTTATAAAGGTAAAGGCCATCCTCCGTTCCAATCCAGATCTGATCCTGATTATCAATGTACAGGACCCTGACATTATCACTTTTCAATCCTATGTTGTTGGAAACTGAATAACGGATGATGCTTTGTGATTTTTTGTCAAAGACCTGGAGCCCGTCCTTGGTCCCAATCCAGATCAGCCCGTCACCGTCTTCTACCATGGAAGAAGCAGCTGGATTACCGCCAGGATTTTGTTCATCAAAATAAAGTGTAAATGGAGTAAACTGGCTGGTTTTAGGATCAAACATTTCAAGTCTTCGCTCTGTCTTGATCCATACAAGGCCTTCATCGTCCACCAGCACAGCAAAGATGGCAGGCTTCTCATAGGTGGCGGTATCCCTGTTCCCCGGCACCATATATGACCACGTATAACCACCCAGCCTTTCAAGCTTATTAAGTCCATGATCTGTGCCAACCCATAAGATTCCGTCCCTGCCTTCAGCCAGGCAGCGGATGGTATTGTTTGACAGGGACACGGCATCAGGCTGGTACCGGAAATGATTGAAAGAATAACCATCGTACTTATTTAACCCATCCTGGGTCCCAATCCACAAAAAACCAAGGGAATCCTGGAGGATAGTATGGACCCTGGACTGGCTTAAACCGGTATGTGCAGTGAACAAATTTCCATATAACTCAGCAGTCTGGGCCGCCGAGTTGAAAGTTGTCATCAAACCACAGATGAGAAGGCAGACGGCAAATGATATATTACGGAATCTGTGCATACAGGGTAGCTAAAATAACATTAATTACCCTCTTTACCAATGCCGCCAGATGATCAAGCGCTTTGGCCTGCCTTTTGAACGATGTCCTCCAACATTTGGGTGGTAAGGGATTTGGGCCTTTCCAATGGATATAACAGGGCCCTGTCCCATATGATATTGGCGGTGATCCCAATGGTCCTTCCGATGCCGAACAATACGGTATAGAATTCATATTCCGTAATCCCGTAGTGCCATTGAATCATCCCTGAATGTGCATCCACATTGGGCCAGGGATTCTTGGCATGACCATGTTCCCGTAGGATTGGTGGCACTACCTTATACAGCATATCGACATACTGGAAAAGCTCATCCTGCTTCATATGCTTAAGGGCAAATTCGCGTTGTACAGTGTATCTTGGATCCGTTTTGCGAAGAACAGCATGTCCGAATCCCGGGATTACCTGCCCGGCATTCAAAGTATCCCAAACGAACTGTTTCATCTCCTCTTCAGATGGTACCTTTCCATCCATTCTATTCATCAAATCCTGTAACCAGCGCAATACCTCCTGGTTTGCCAATCCATGTAAGGGACCAGCCAGTCCATTGATCATGGCCGAAATAGACAGGTAAATATCGGAGAGAGAACTGGCCACCAGATGGCCTGTATGTGCACTCACATTGCCACTCTCATGGTCGGCATGCAGGATGAAATACATCCTGGAAACGTCATCATATGGGGGTTTTTGTCCCATCATATGGGCAAAATTTCCACCCATATCCAACTTCAGATCCGTCTGGATCTGCTGGCCATTCTTATACAATTTGGCATAAATATAGGATCCGATCTCCGGTAATTTGGCTACGAGATTCAGTGCATCTTCATAGGTCGGTTCCCAGTAATCCTTTTTTGATATGCCGGCCAGGTATTGCTGGTTGAACTGAGATTCCCTGCTGAGGGCCAGGATGGCCGCCGAGAATATGGCCATAGGGGGACTGTTGGATGGAAAGGCATCTATGACCTCATAGACATATCCAGGGAGTACACTTCGCTCACGGAACTCATCAATGACTTCACCCACTTCCGCATCAGTTGGAATGTCACCCGTAAGCAAGAGGTAGAACAAACCCTCAACGTAAGGACTTTCTGCTCCTCCCGGCTTGGGCAGACGTTCAAATACTTCGGGCAGGGTATACCCCCGGTACCGGATCCCTTCCTGTGGATCCAGGTAAGAGATATCCGTAACAAGAGATTTCAGTGAGCGCATACCCCCGATGAGTTTTGCAATGGTCACCTCATCCACGATGACATCACCATATTCCTTCATCAGTTTAAGGGTTCTGGGGCGATGTTCCTTAATCTTCTCAGATAGCTTTTGCTTCAGGTTTGACATAATTTTGAGAGTTTATTTTATTTAACATTAATGATCAATCGTTACTTTTCTTGAGGAATTTGAAATCCTTACCGAGATACCTTGCTGAAGACCCAAGTTGCTCTTCAATTCGAAGAAGCTGGTTATATTTTGCAATGCGGTCGGACCTCGAAGCGGAGCCTGTTTTGATCAGTCCGGTATTCAGTGCCACGGCCAGATCTGCAATGGTTGTATCTTCTGTTTCTCCCGAGCGGTGAGAAATTACTGAAGTCATGGAATGCTGGCTGGCCAGTTGGACTGCATTAATAGTCTCGGTAAGGGTTCCGATCTGGTTCACCTTGATAAGTATCGAATTTGCCGAACCTTCATTTATCCCCCGTTGCAACCTTTTTACGTTTGTAACAAACAGGTCGTCTCCAACCAGTTGGATTTTATCCCCTACGGCCTCGTTGAGCTCATTCCATCCCTTCCAGTCATCCTCATCCATTCCATCTTCTATGGAGATGATGGGGTATTTTCCAATCCATTCCTTCCAGTAGGCCACCATCTCGGAGGAGGTCATTTGCTGGCCGGTTGATTCAAACTGATAAAGGTTTTTCTCCTTGTTATAAAACTCGGAAGCGGCTGGATCAAGGGCAATGTAGATATCCTCCCCGGGGCTGTATCCGGCTTTCTGTATGGCTTCTATCACTATTTCAATAGCTTCTTCGTTAGACCCCAGGTTGGGTGCAAATCCTCCTTCATCACCTACATTCGTTGAATGTCCATTGGATTTAAGAACGGCCTTAAGGGTGTGAAAGATCTCGGCCCCCATCCTCAAAGCCTCCGAAAAATTAGGGGCACCTACCGGCATAATCATAAATTCCTGTATATCAATCTTATTTTCAGCATGTTGTCCGACATTCAGGATATTCATCATGGGTATGGGCAGGGTATTTGCATTGACACCACCGATGTAACGGAACAGTGGCTGCCCGGTATACTGTGCACCGGCTTTGGCACATGCCAGAGACACACCGAGGATGGCATTGGCACCAAGGTTCCCCTTGTTCTCCGAACCATCCAACTCAATCATTTTGGCATCAATCTCGTTCTGGTCAGTGACAAACATGCCGCTGATTTCCTCGTTGATTATCTTATTTACATTCTCAACCGCTTTCAATACACCCTTTCCCAGGTAGCGGCCTTTGTCCCCGTCACGAAGTTCTACAGCCTCATGAACACCCGTGGATGCTCCGGAAGGAACAATTGCCCTGCCAACAATTCCACTTTCGGTATAAACTTCTACTTCAATGGTTGGATTGCCTCTGGAATCAAGGACTTCTCTTGCTTGAACGCTAATGATTTGGGCCATTTTAATTATTATTTTATGTTAATGATTTTATTGAACTCAATAAAAAAGGGATAAAGTATATAATAATCCTTTATCCCTCTCCTGATTCATACGAATTATATGCTAATTATTCTTCTTTCTTCTCCTCTTTATCTTCATCCTCCTCAGGCTTGGCCTCCCCGGTTTCTTCAGTTTCCTCTGTCTTAACCTCTACTTCAGGTTCAGCGGTGATTTCTGCTTCGGCTACGGTTTCTTCCTTGATTCCAGCTTCAGGTTCGGCAGGAGTTTCTGCTTCAGACTCGGCGGGGGTTTCTGCTTCAGGTTCGGCAGGAGTTTCTGCTTCAGACTCGGCGGGGGTTTCAGCTTCAGGTTCGGCAGGAGTTTCTGCTTCAGACTCGGCGGGGGTTTCTGCTTCAGCAACGGTTTCTTCAGCAACTGATTCGACAATTTCTTCAACTTCTGTTCCGGCTTCTGAAACTTCTGCGCTTATGGCAGCACCAGTCTCTTCGACAGTTTCGGTCTTTTTGCCTCCTCTTCTGCGCCTGGTTGATTTAGGCTTGGTGGCAGTAGCTTTTTCAGCCAATAGATTCTCATTGTAATCAACGAGTTCAATGATGCACATATCTGCATTATCCCCCTGCCTGTTTCCAAGCTTGATGATGCGTGTATATCCACCAGGCCTTTCACCGACTTTGGTTGCCACCTCCCTGAATAATTCGGAAACTGCATACTTGTCACGCAAATTCCTGAATACCATTCTTCTGGAATGGGTGGAATCTTCTTTTGAACGAGTTATGATCGGTTCCACAAAAGTACGGAGTTCCTTGGCTTTTGCAGTTGTTGTGGTAATTCGTTTATGTAAAATAAGAGAGGATGCCATATTGGCCAGCATCGCCTTCCTGTGCGCACTCGTCCTGCTAAGATGATTAAATTTCTTCCTGTGTCTCATTTTTCACTTATTCCTTGTCCAATTTATACTTGCTGATATCCATCCCGAAATTCAGGTTCATGCTTACCAGCAATTCATCGAGTTCAGTCAGAGACTTTTTACCGAAATTCCTGAATTTCAACAGGTCGTTCTTGTTGAATTTAACAAGGTCACCTAACGTCTCAACTTCGGCTGCCTTCAGGCAGTTCAGGGCGCGAACGGATAGATCCAGGTCAACCAGCTTTGTTTTCAGCAATTGCCGCATGTGCAGAATTTCCTCATCAAATTCCTCATTGGCAAATTTCTCATCTGAATTCAGTGTAATCTTCTCATCAGAAAAGAGCATGAAATGGTATATCAGGATCTTGGCTGCTTCTTTCAATGCTTCCTTGGGATGTATGGAGCCATCAGTCATGATTTCAACGATGAGTTTCTCATAATCCGTTTTTTGCTCAACCCTGTAATTCTCGATGGAATATTGTACGTTCTTGATGGGTGTAAAAATGGAATCTATGGCTATCAGTCCAAATTCCGCATCCATGGGTTTATTTTCTTCAGAAGGTACATATCCCCTGCCCTTATTGATAGTCATCTCAATCTGGAGCTTGACATCTTCCTCCATGTGACAAATAATAAGATCGGGATTCAACACGCGGAAACCGCTTAAGAACTTATTCAGATCACCTGCCTTGAATTCCTCCTGCCCTGTAATGGTTACCATAATCTTCTCATCATCAACATCATCAATCTGGTTCTTGAACCTGATTTGTTTAAAATTGAGGATGATTTCGGTGACATCTTCAATGACACCGGTTATGGTGGAAAATTCATGTTCGACCCCTTCGACCTTTACCGTGGTAATCGCATAACCCTCAAGTGAGGATAGCAATATCCGCCGTAGTGAATTTCCTACAGTTATTCCATAACCTGGCTCCAATGGTCGAAACTCAAATTTTCCATAATATTCATCCGAGTCAATCATTATGACCTTGTCCGGTTTTTGAAAAGCTAATACAGCCATAAATATTTTATTATGATTCTATTTTGAATATAATTCTACGATCAATTGTTCCCTGATATTTTCCGGTATCTCTTCCCTTTCCGGCCGGTTCAGGAACTTTCCGGCCATTTGTGAAGAATCCCACTCCAGCCAGGGTGAAGCTGATCTGTGTGATCCACTCATGGAATCAGCAATAGCTTCCAGTGATTTGGATTTTTCTCTAACACCAATGATATCACCGGACCTCAAGATATAGGAAGGAATATTTACTATTTTACCGTTAACGGTAACATGCCTGTGAGATACAAGCTGCCTGGCACCGGCGCGTGTGGGAGCTATTCCCAGCCTGTAGACTACATTGTCAAGCCGTGATTCAAGCAATTGTAACAGTACTTCACCCGTGATTCCTTTGCTGCGTTGTGCTTTGTCAAAAAGATTGGCAAATTGCCTTTCCAGTATACCGTAAGTGTACTTAGCCTTCTGTTTCTCTTTCAGCTGGATTCCATATTCCGATTGTTTCCTTCTTCTCTTGTTATTACCATGCATTCCGGGAGGGTAGCTCTTCTTTTCAAGGATCTTGTCAGATCCAAAGATCGGATCACCAAACTTCCTGGCTATCTTGGTTTTCGGTCCTATATATCTTGCCATCTAAATAAAATTTTGACTGATTCTCACTGAAACTTATACTCTTCTTCTTTTTGGTGGACGGCAACCATTGTGAGGTAATGGAGTTACATCAATGATCTCGGTTACCTCAATGCCGTTCGAATGAATGGTCCGCATAGCAGATTCTCTTCCAGATCCGGGTCCCTTCACATATACCTTAACTTTTCTGAGTCCCAGGTCATATGCTATTTTTGAGCAATCCTGCGCAGCCATCTGTGCGGCATAGGGTGTATTCTTCTTCGAACCTCTAAAACCCATTTTTCCTGCAGATGACCATGAGATTACCTGTCCTGATTTGTTGGTCAAGCTGATGATAATATTGTTGAATGAGGCATGTATATGCGCCTCTCCGAATGGTTCAACCCTGACGATCCTTTTCTTGGATGCTCCTGTTTTTTTTGCCATACCTTATTTCTTAGCTGCAGCTTTTTTCTTGTTCGCAATTGTTTTTCTTCTGCCTTTCCTTGTCCGTGCATTATTCTTGGTCCCTTGTCCCCTGACAGGCAATCCAATCCTGTGCCGGATCCCACGGTAACTTCCAATATCCATCAGGCGCTTTATATTCAATTGCACTGATGAACGTAATTCCCCTTCCACCTTTATATTATCATTGATGATGGAACGAATCTTGGATAGCTGGTCATCTGTCCAGTCTTTTACCAGGATATTCCGGTCGATCCCGGCCTCATCCAAAATCTTCTGGGATGCGCTCCTTCCAATTCCATAGATGTAGGTGAGACCAACTTCTCCACGCTTATTTTTTGGTAAATCAACTCCTACAATTCTAGCCATAAGTATTAGTATTATAAAATGGTTTGCAAAGATACAATATTTTATCCCTGACGCTGTTTAAACTTCGGATTTTTTTTATTGATCACATAAAGCCTGCCCTTTCTCCGAACAATCTTGCAATCAGCGCTTCTTTTCTTTATAGATGCACGTATTTTCATTATCTATATTATTTATATCTGAATGTTATTCTTCCTTTGGTCAGGTCATAGGGAGACATCTCCACCTTTACCCTGTCCCCCGGCAAAAGCTTAATGTAATGCATGCGCATTTTACCGGATATATGAGCCGTGATTACATGCCCGTTTTCCAGCTCCACCCTGAACATGGCATTAGACAATGCTTCAGTAATGGTTCCATCCTGCTCTATTGATGGTTGTTTTGCCATTTTTCAGTATTTTAATTATTAATTTTCAATATACTCAAACGTGGAGAGGACATCTGGTTCTCCCTTTGTTATGGCAACCGCCAGCTCATAATGTGCTGAAGGTTTCCCGTCATTGGTCCTGATGGTCCAGCCATCTTTATCCTGCTTAATAAATCTGGTTCCCATATTTATCATGGGTTCAATACAGATAACCATTCCCTCCTTCAATTTAATGCCACTTCCCCTACTCCCGTAATTGGGTACTTCCGGTTCTTCATGAAGGTTTTGTCCCAGACCATGGCCAACCATCTCCCTGACAACGGAATATCCTGCCTGCTCAGCATGGTTTTGCACAGCATATCCGATGTCTCCCAGGCGATTGCCTGCCACAGCTGCTTCGATTCCCTTGAACAGCGATTCCCTGGTGTTAAGCATCAGCGACTTATATTCTTCGCTGGGCTCCCCAACAGGGAAGGTATAGGCTGAATCGCCAAAATAACCCTGCAATTTTACACCGCAATCTACCGAAAGGATATCCCCCTTTCTCAACTCCTTTTCTGAGGGGATCCCATGAACAACCTCATCATTCAGAGAGGTACAGAGTGTGGCCGGAAACCCGTTATATCCGAGGAATCCCGGTATGCCTCCATGGTCTCTGAGATACTCCTCGGCTATTTTATCCAGCTTTAGGGTGCTCACTCCCGGTTTGATTGCCTTGCCCACTTCAGACAGGGCTCTTGAAACAAGCAGATTACTGGCTCTCAGCAATTCAATTTCTTCCGCTGTTTTTATAAATATCATCAAAGAACGCTTAGCAAATCTTAAATGGCAGAAACTGCTCCGCCAGATCTGCCCTTTATACGGCCTGATTTCATCAGTCCGTCGTAATGTCTCATCAGCAGGTGACTTTCAATCTGCTGAAGTGTATCCAGTACAACACCAACAAGGATGAGCAGAGAAGTCCCCCCAAAGAACTGTGCAAACTGGCTGTTGACACCGGCCAGGCTGGCAAAGGCTGGCAGGATAGCCACAAATGCCAGGAAAATTGATCCTGGTAGGGTGATCCTTGACATGATGGTGTCAAGAAATTCAACTGTCTTTCGTCCCGGTTTCACCCCGGGGATAAAGCCTCCATTCCTTTTCATATCTTCGGCCATCTGGGTTGGATTGATGGTTACCGCCGTATAGAAATAGGTAAAGAGGATGATTAGTATGGCAAAGACCAGATTGTACCATAGTCCGTTAAAATTCATGAATGCTGCTGCAAATCCAGACAGTGCTTCAGAATTAGCAAAGCCAGCAATGGTCATGGGTACAAACATCAATGCCTGTGCAAAGATGATGGGCATAACACCTGCAGCGTTCACCTTCAGGGGGATGTACTGACGTACTCCCCCGTACTGCTTATTACCGACAATGCGTTTTGCGTATTGTACCGGTATTCTACGGGTACCCTGAACAAGCAGGATGACCATCATAAAAACAACAAACATTCCCAGGATCTCAACGAGGAAGGCTACGAGTCCACCCCCCTGTTGCTCCAGCCTGGCACCAAATTCTGCGACTGTTGCAAACGGCAGCCTGGCAATGATCCCGATCATAATGATCAGGGAAATCCCATTGCCTATCCCGCGATCTGTGATCCTTTCTCCCAGCCACATCACGAACATGGTCCCCGCTGTAAGTATTATGACCGAGGAAACCGTAAAGAAGGCACCCTTGATCACAAAGGCTGTTTCCGGGATCTGTGCATGCAGGTTAACAAGGTAACTGGGGGCCTGTAAAATAAGGATGAATACCGTAAGATACCTGGTGATCTGGTTGATTTTCCGGCGACCGCTTTCTCCCTCTTTCTGCAGGCGCTGGAAGTAGGGAACAGCAATCCCCAGCAGCTGTACTACAATGGAGGCTGAGATATATGGCATGATGCCCAGTGCAAATACCGAGGCATTGGAGAATGCACCACCTGAGAACATATCCAGCAAACCGAGTACCCCGCTGGCTGTCTGTTGCTTCAGCCCTGAGAGCTGAGTAGGATCAATCCCGGGCAGGGTAACAAAGGAACCAAGCCTGTAAACCAGCAGTATGCCCAGGGTGTACAGAATCCTTTTCCGCAGATCTTCAATTCTCCAGATATTCCTTAAGGTTTCAATAAACTGCCTCATTAATTTATATTTTTTCTATGGAACCTTCGAGTTCTTCAATTGCTTTTTGGGCTGATGCGCTAAAGGCATGCGCCTTGACTTCCAGCTTTTTGGTAAGCTTGCCATTACCAAGGATTTTAACCAGGTCTTTTCGCGAAACCAGTCCGGCATCCAGCAGCGTCTGTACATCAATCTTCTTCAGCTTTTTCTTTTCGGCAAGTTCTTCAAGTGTTGACAGGTTTACTGCTTTGTATTCCTTCCGGTTGATATTCTTGAAACCATGCTTTGGAACACGGCGCTGAAGCGGCATTTGTCCACCTTCAAATCCA
>JAZGGT010000487.1:0-8649 GCA_036480555.1 Bacteroidales bacterium
ATGAACTGAAAACCCCGCTGTCGACCATTGCAGTAGCCTCATCAACACTTGGGGATGAAACCCTTCTGAAGGACAAAAAGAAGGTGCTGCAGATCTCAGAAATGATCAAGAAGCAGAACAAGCACCTGACAGAGTTGATAGACCGAATTCTGGAGATAAGCATATGGGAAAAAGACCATGTGAAACTGAAGAAAAAATCCGTTCATGTTTATGAGTTCATCGAGGACCGCATCAATCTTTTCCAGATAGAAAATACGGGGAAAGACCTGCGCATCAATACAGAATACAAACTCGACAAGGATTTCATTTCATTGGATGATATCCATATGACCACCGTATTGAACAACCTGCTTTCAAATGCTGTCAAATATTGTGAGAGAAAACCTGAGATCAATGTTGAAGTGAGCCTGAACATGAAGCTGAAAATCCGGATACGTGATAATGGTATTGGCATCAGTAAGGAAGATCAGCGTCATATTTTTGATAAGTTTTACAGAGCTGGCAAAGGGGATTTTAAAACTGTAAAGGGATTAGGACTGGGATTATATTATGTAAAACAGATCGTTACGGCACATCACGGAGAAATATTCCTGCACAGCCAACCCGGAAAAGGCAGTACATTTACCATAGAAATACCACTGAATGATGAACATCCTTCTGGCTGAAGATGATGCGGACCTGCGAAGCATCCTTTCGCAGTACCTTGAGATAAACGGTTTCTCTATCCTCCAGGCGAAGAATGGACAGGCCGGACTCGAGATATTCAAAAATGAACATGTCGATGTCTGTATCCTCGACATAATGATGCCACTGATGGATGGTTTCGAGCTGGCCAGGCAGATCCGAAAAACCGATCCTGAAATACCGGTGATCTTCCTTACCGCAAGGAACCAGAAAGCTGATAAGATCAAGGGATTGAAACTCGGTGCTGATGATTATATAACCAAACCATTCGAAGTGGAGGAACTGATCCTACGTATCCGGAATATATTGCGCCGCTCAGGCCGGGTGGGAGCCCTACCTTCGTGTATAGGAGGCTTCGAGTTCCGGTTCGATGAACTGACCCTTACCGGTTTTGGACAACAACACCAGATGACCCTTAAGGAAACTGAATTCCTCAAGTACCTGATCGAACATAAAAACCAGGTCATGAAAAGGGAACGGATCCTGGAGGATCTCTGGGGAGAAAATGATTATTTCCTGGGCCGCAGCATGGATGTATTCGTGACCCGCCTCCGCAAATACCTGAAACCCGATCAATCCATTTCGCTGGATACCATCAGGGGGGTGGGAATCATCCTCCGGACAGATGCCGCAGTTTTTTAACTTATTCTCAGTGTCAGTGTAAGGTAAAAATTCCTGGGCATCCCGGGATAATAATAACGTGGTGGAGCCCCTCCAAAGGAGGGAGCATTGATCAGGATCATGGAGGCATGGGATTGGTTAAAAATATTATTGATCCCCAGGGCCATAGAAAATCCAAAGTTTGATGACAGTTCACGGGTATATGAGATGTTCCCGTCAAGTGTCTGGTAAGCCCGGTATATCCCTTCATTGTCATCGGCCAGGTATTGTTTCCCAACCATATGCAATGACATACTGGTTTCGATGTTCATTGCAGTGAGCCATTTCAGTATGAGATCATTTTTATATTCCGGGATCCCCGGCAACTCATTCCCGGAATAGTCTGCATCATCGTCCACGAATTCGACAAACCTGTTCCCCGAATATTGAAATGAATGAACCAGGTGCAGACCGGTCCCCGGTTGACGCCCCATCAAAAGGTTCCAGTTGATCAGAGATTCCAGTCCTGCGTGAAAACTCCTTCCGGCATTGATCCCGGTAAATATTTCCTCTGATATGCGTTTGGTAACAAGCAAATCTTTTACAAACAGCATATATCCGGTTATATCGTAAGTGAACCGCTTATCCCATACATCCCCTCTCACACCGAGTTCCAGGTTCCAGCCTTTCTCAGGCCTTAATTGATCATTCCGTACACCTTCGGGCAGAAGGGTTTCTTCAAATGAAGGTGTTGAAAAGCCATGTCCTGCAGCCGAGAACAAGGTCAGGTAATGGCTCAGCCGGTAGTTTATACCCAGCCTGGGAGAAAACACTACAGGATATCTGAAACTTCCTTCCGGGTATCCGGGATTATTGGATTCTACCAGCCTGAACTGGATAATTGCAAGGTTCACCCCGGCCTCCAGCCTGAACCTGTCGCTTACTTTCCAGTGATAGAGGTTAAACAGGTTGGTGTAAAACCTATTCTCCCTTATGGCATCCAGGAGATCCCCTTGCTCACCCTGCAGGGTTTCAAAGGTGGACCAATCAATGTTCTCGCTTAATAATTCGAAACCCAGGATGGCCTTGAGGTCTGAAGTTTCAAGTTCTAACCTGGACCTGATACCGAGATTCATGGTATTGTCCTTAAGTATGTTGAATGGCCTGGATTCATAAAGGTTTTTTTTACCCCCGAAAAACACAGTTTTCATCCTGAGAGCAGTCCCGATATCATTGCTGATGCTGATTCCTGTGAGGTATTTCTGGTATTTTTCATAACCCTTTATTGCATTCCAGTTTTCTGCAGCTGCCTCCGGATTATTCTTAAAAGTCTCCTCATCAAGGGAACTTGGAATATGGGCTTTGAGGTCAATATAGTTAAAGAGAACCCCCACCTGGACATGACGAGTAAAAATATCTCCGGTCAGCATCAGGTGATTGTTATAGTAATTACTGTTCTCCCTGAAACCATTTGACTGTTGTCTGCCCAGATCCATGGCAAGAGAGGTCTTGCTTTTTTTATAATGTGCACTCAAAGCATGTTTTTGCAGTCCAAAACTGCCTGCTTGATGCAGTGTATTTATGCCAAAGCCCTTTTCTCCCGGATAGGGGGTAAAAAGTCGCAAGGTCCCCCCCAGTCCTGCCCCATACAGGGCTGAAGCGGGACCTTTGAGTATTTCAATGCGGCTCAGTCCCGTGAGAGAAAGATCTTCCAGCACCGTCACTCCATCTCCCCCTGTGATTGGGATATCATTCAGGTAGGCCTTTACCCGGTTGCTCCCGTAAGGATCCCGGGAACCCATCCCGCGTATGGTCAGCCGGTTGGTATTATATGTGCCGTGATGCATATATATCCCGGGAACCTGGTTCAGCCAGCCCGAGATATGTTCCTGGCTGTTGAACCTGATGTTTTCCCTGATCAGCAGACTGATGTTGCCGGGCTGGTTTTTCAGTTTTCCGGAAAACTGGGTGGCACTGACCTGAACCTCCGTTAGCTCTCTTGGGTCAGGCAACATTTCAATGAGTATATTCTCTTGATCCCGGAACCTGTATTGTTGAGTAACATATCCTATATGGCTTATAATAAGCTTTCCCTCAAGCCGATCTTCGGGTAGATAGAAGATGCCGGCAACATTGGTATGGATCATGGTACTGTCGGGTAGTATCACCTGGGCATTTTCCAATGGCAACCGGGTTTGCTGATCGATGACCAGTCCACCAGTCTGGGAAAACACCCATGCCGGAAGGAAAAATAAGATATAGACTGCTGATCTCATTATAACATACAATATTATTACATGTTTTTAGTATCACCACCATTTTTCCACTTTTCCCAATCATAGATGTATTGATATTTGACCTGATACATCCTATTTTTCCGTAAATTTATATAATCGTAAGTACTGTTACACTTAGAGACCAAAACCGAATCATGGCAGATCGGGGTAAACAATGGCAGCTGGGGGACAATATGGAGCAATTCTTCTGGGAACTCGCTGATTCCTTTCGTTTTTCGGGTAAGGCAGTCAGGGAAATGTTCAGAAGGCCCTTTGAATGGGGTGAACTGGGACACCAGTGTTTTTTTGTCGGAACAAAGTCACTTGGACTGATAGGGATCACTGCATTTATTATGGGACTCGTACTTACCATGCAGACCCGGCCGGTCTTGCTTGAACTGGGAGCCGATTCATTGTTGCCAGGCGTTGTCATGGTATCTATGCTCAGGGAAATCGGTCCGGTTATCACAGCCCTTATTTTCGCCGGGAAGGTGGGATCAGGCATAGGTGCCGAGCTGGGATCCATGCGCGTGACAGAACAGATCGATGCCATGGAGGTTTCCGGCATAAATCCCATGAAATACCTTGTTTCAACGAGGGTACTGGCCACGACACTGATGCTTCCACTCCTGGTATTCTATGCAGATGGGATTGCCATGTTGGGCTCCTTTATTGGTATGAATATTGGCGGAGATATCTCCTTTGATCTGTACCTGTACCAGGCATTGGACCAGATCTGGTTTCTTGATTTTATACCGGCTACGATCAAAACCTTCTTTTTTGGCTTTGCTATTGGTATAGTTAGTTGTTACAAGGGGTATAATGCAAAGGGAGGAACCCAGGGTGTGGGTATAGCAGCGAATACGGCGGTGGTAATATCCTCCGTGGTCATATTTATCCTGGACCTGATGGCGGTGCAGATTACCGAACTTATACTATGAGTGGACAGACTGCAAATAATGAAGCGGTTATCAAAGTGATGGACCTTTACAAGACATTTGATGACAAACAGGTGCTGGAAGGGGTATCTTTCAAACTGAACCGGGGAGAGACCCTGGCAATTCTCGGCAGGTCAGGTCAGGGGAAATCTGTTTTAATTAAATGCATAGTCAGGCTTATCCTTCCGGATGCCGGGAGTATTGATGTGTTAAACTTCGATGTTCTGAACCTGGAGGAGAGGGAATTGAATGAACTCCGCATCAGGGTTGGATACCTTTTCCAGGAAGGAGCCCTGTATGACTCCATGACACTGGCTGAAAACCTTATGTTCCCATTGAACCGGAATAAACCCGGTTTATCCGAGACAGACAAGAAGGACCTGGTCGAACAGATCCTGAAAAGTGTCGATCTCTTCGACGCCATCGATAAAATGCCTGCAGAACTTTCTGGAGGAATGCGCAAAAGGGCCGGACTGGCAAGAACCCTTGTTTTGCAGCCAGAAATAATCCTGTATGATGAACCTACAACAGGATTGGATCCATATACAGCACGCGATATCAATGAGCTAATCATAAGGATCCAGGAGATCTACAATGTTTCTTCCATCGTGGTAACCCATGACTTGAAATGCAGCAGGAGGGTTTCAGATAGGATCGTTATCCTGCAAAATGGTAATTTTATAGCACGGGGGACTTATGAGGAACTTGAAAATCACACAGATGATATAATTCGTAATTACTTTATATAAAACTTTAACAGATGAAAAAGACCCGGAATAGTACAATCCGGCTCGGAATGTTTATTGCCGGAGGAGCATTGCTTTTCATACTAATCATATATCTGATTGGAGGCAAGCAGAATATGTTCACATCCAGTATCAAGATAAGCACTGTTTTCACAGATGTAAAAGGCCTCCAGGAAGGAGCGAATGTCAGGTTCACCGGGATTGATGTGGGAGCGGTTAATAAACTGGCAATTCTTACTGATTCATCGGTTATGGTAGAGATTTCCCTGGACAGGAAAGTAGCAAAATTTATTAAAAAGGATTCCAGGGCAACCATCGCCTCACAGGGTTTAATGGGCACTAAACTGATAATCATTACACCCGGAAGTGCTGATCAACCTTCTATCGAACAGGGAGATAACCTGCCGTCTGCAGAACCGGTTGATTTGGATGACATTATGCGGGATATAAAAATATCCGGGGAAAGAATTGGTGAAGTCTCAGCAAATCTTATTAGCATAACCGAGAAAATGCAGCGTGGAGAAGGTATCTTTGGTAAAATCTTCACAGACACCAGTTTTGCTTACAACCTTAGCAGAACGAGCCACAACCTCAGGGTTCTTTCAGACCAGATCAACCGGGGAGAAGGACTTCTCGGAAAACTCCTGGTTGAATCTAATTTTTCATCTGAGCTTGATTCAACGGTCAAATATATCTCCACCATATCAAAAAACCTGGAGGGTATAACAGATAAAATAAACCGGGGTGAAGGATTAATCGGCCGTATGACCACCGATACCACCCTCACTTACAACATATATCAGGCCAGCCAAAACATGAGTGATGCTACCCGCAACCTCGAAAAAATGACCGGAAATCTGGCTGAATTCACCGAGACCATGAATACCGGCCAGGGAATAGTCAACAAAATGCTTGTTGATTCGGCATTCGCAGACAGCCTTGATGTGGCCCTTCAGAACCTCAATAAAACTTTGATCGAACTCCAGACAGCTTCTGAAGCGATCCAGAAAAGTGGTATGGTCAGGGCCTTCTCAAGAAAAGCCAGGAAGGAGGAAGAGAAGGCCAGAAAGGAGGAGCAGTAAGGGGTATCACAATCAGACAGGTAATTGCCAACAACAGAATACTTGTTTTCATTTGAGTGTATTTATGAATAGAGTTTTTACAAAGGTTCATATGTAAAAATATACTTTTGAAATCCCCCGTTACTGAATTTCCAATTGATCGCTACCAGGTTCTGGTTCAAATCGTATGAAAAATGAAGATCTGCATCAAAACCATCATTCCCCTCAAATTTACCGGCTGTTAGCAGTCCAGTCCCACCATATTCGAAAGTGAGTGTGCCATTCAACCAGTTATCGAAATTATTTAATTCTCCAGACACTAGCAAATCCGTATCATCATAACGGTAGGTCTCAGATCCGCTTCCTCCGTCAGGCCCCTCAAATGTCCTGACCAGGAGCTTCCGGCTGATACTGTACCAGTAATGAAAATCTGCACTGTCCCCATCATGATACTCCCGTATAGATGATCGTAATATCCCGGTTGAGTCATACTGGTATGAAGTCCGTGTAATCAACCCGTCTGAACGAATGAATTCCTTTTCGACCAGCCTGCCCTCATCGTCATATTGGTAATGGGACGGGCCTCCGGTCTCATCGTTATAGGTATATTCTTCTTCCTGTACCCTGAACCACTTATCTTCACGGATAAATACATTGGAGCTCGTGAAACATTTTGCAGCTTCCTGCTGATACTCATAGACGAATGTTTGGTTCCACTGTCCATTAAAATCCCAGTACTCCCCCATCAGGTTCCCGAAATAATCATAACTGTATTCTATAAAACCAATGGAATCCCCCTCGCGGTATATGCCGGCACCCGTTTTCATTCCCTCACTGTCATGATAAAATATCAGGTCTCCATGAAACCAGCCCTTCAAACCCTTGCAGCTGGCAGCAATACACATATTCTGATCATCATACTGGTAGGCTGTTTCTCCGTTCACTCCATCCGACCTTGTAAAATCCTGTCCGGCTAATAACCCCCTTGCATCATAATTAAAATGCTGTTCAGAGGTTATCCCATCGCTGAACTTCCTGTACTTTCTTGTCTGATTGCCGAGTGAATCATATTCATAATAGTTCACTGAACTCCTTGAACTGTCTTCCAGCTGCCAGAGTGCCAGGTAGTTTTTTCCACTGATATCATAAAAATATGTAGTTATGGCAACCTCCCCGGTGGAATTGTCATAGTAAAGCTTAACCGGGCGGACTTTGGGAATCACTTCTGATGATCCTTCTTCCACCGCCTGGCATGAAAAAAGGAGTAGGGCCATAGGAAGCAGCAAGATCCACCTCAGGTCAGCAAATTTAATTCTTATCATATGACATTATTTTGTTTGATGAGTTCAAGTGTATAATCCAGCACTGCGTCGTGGTTCCTGATCAATTCATGAATAGACTGACGAACAGGATGATCTGGTAAAATACCCTGGTCCAGCGGAAAGCCGGTTACGGCCGTGGCAAAAGAACGCTGGGCAGACTGCAGCCGGTAGCCAGTATGCTTCAGTTTCGTATCATGGGATGCATCATTGCAGGTGTAGGTGGCCCCGGTCTCTTCTCCGATAAAAGTGCCCAACCCATAATATTTCAGCAGTGAGGCAAGATGACCCGTGGTGGAAAAACACATCCCGTCAATCAGGTAATATTGCTTTCCGGAAAATCGATTTTCTGCCATGGGCAGGGGTTTGTTCAGCCTGGCATATCGACCGTAAGGTTCCCTGAAATAAATGACTGGTTTCTTTTGCAGGTAAGCCAGCAGATGGGTGGAACAAAAAGGGTCCCCTCCGTCATTTCCCCTCAGGTCGATAACCAGGTGTTGTATATCAAGGTCATGGATCACCTGGAATGAACTGTCAATAAACCTGTTGAAGCCCTTATTGTCATCATAATAAGCAAAGGTCCTGATAGTAAGAAGTGCCGCCACTTCATCTTTCAGTTCCATGACAAGATCCTCTCTTCTGATAGTTCCGGAAGCTACTAATGAGTCCCGGTATGCAGTAATGACCAGGCGTGGAACAGGGTTTATCTTGATCTCTCTTTCCCTGCCTTCTTCCTGGACCACTATCTCAAACCCTTCAGGATATCCGTAATTCAGTGCATAGAGATACGGAAATATATTGTTCAGCCTTCTGTATCTTTTGCACATGATAAATCCATCCGACCATATGTTTCCAAGCATTTCATCAACCAGGCTGCGAGCATCTTGGCCATTGATCGACATAATTTGACTGCCGTATATTACCGGAGATTCCTGGTTATAGCTATGGATCACAAACAGTTGTCCATCCCTTGCATGGATACCCAGCGGAAACATTCTCTGCGGAGCCCTGTCCCAATACCCCTT
>JAZGGT010000488.1:0-6306 GCA_036480555.1 Bacteroidales bacterium
TTTCCCTCAATAGATGGGCGAGGGAGGTTTACAGCCAATTATACCAGGTTGAATTTCTATCCGGAATGGGATGCCATCTGGCCGGTCGGTCCTTATATGGATGTGGTGGTACAGTTTGAACAAATGCCTGTAAAACTTATGTTCTGGAGGGGCACCAGGTACTCTCCCTGCTGGGTAACGGAAAATGGTAAATGGATGGCCGATCAGAGCAGAGAAACTGGAAATAACTGGTTTCTTTCGCAGGGTCCACGGGAGGCTATGCCGACAGGATGCATCGAGCATATGTCGGATGTGCAAACCAGGAGTTCCCGGGTGTCCATTATTGAAAACAATCCCGCCAGAATCACAGTAAACTGGAGATATTTACAAATGGATGTAAGGTTCCGGCAAATGAACCTTCCCAATAATACTGGATTTGGTGAGTGGGGAAACGAGCTATATCATGTCTATCCGGATGGCATAGCGGTGAGAAAGGTCCTTCCAGGCAGGGGAGGCTGGCAGGAGACTATATTCCTTAATGAACCTGGCACGAGGCCTGAAGATAATATCGAGCTGGAAGCTGTTACTCTTATGAACCTGAAAGGGGACAGCAAAACCTACTCATGGGAATATGGTTATCCGGAATTCGACCTTCCCAATGCCAATATTCAGATCATAAATTTAAAAGCAGAATATAAGCCCTTTATCATATTTTCAGAGGGTGGTGGTTTTGATGTATTCAATCTTGAGGTGAGACCGGAATACTCCCATTTTCCCTGGTGGAACCACTGGCCTGTCGCACAGATAATTTCTGATGGTAGAAGTGCCAGCGCCCCTGACAGGGCCTCACATTCTTCCCTGAGCTGGGGAGATCCCGGGGAGGATTATGCCCTTTACGGGATGACGATTGATCACAACGCGGTACTTAAACTGGCCCGTTCCTGGAACCGTCCGGCTACCCTGGAAGTAAACAAGGGGTTTACCTCTATGGGATATGATCCATCTCAGCGGGGTTATGTCATTGAAGCGTCTGAACACTCGGACCTTACATTGACGCTCGAGGGTTCGGGTGAATCGCCGGTTTACCATCCGGTATTTATTGTTTCTGGATGGGGACCTGATGAAATCTTTTGTACCCTTAATGGAGAATTAATGGATCAGGAGAGTTATGAATATGGTGTGGAATACGATATCAATGGGAATCCCACGGCCATTATATGGCTGAACCATGAATCAAACAAAAAAACAGAGATAAGCCTGAGGATACCTCACCCCGGTCTTTGAACATTAATCTCAAAGGGCTTGGCCCTTTCCATCTCAATCCAGATAACCAGTTTATGACTGCCATCGGTATCTCTTACGATCCCCTGTTTGCAGGCTGTTTTTTCCCCATCAACGGAAACCATTCCTTCTCTTTTCGAATTCCAGTGTTTGAATATCAGACAGAGGTTCTGAACCGGCTTTTCTTCGTTTGCCAGAAGGGTCATGGACATAAGGTCTGATTCCGCTTCAAACTGATATGCACGCTGGGGTTTATCATATTTCCCCGTACATCCCTTGACCTGGCTCAACAGTGGCGGCTGGATCCAGGATCTGGCAAGGGGGATCAATTCCAGGGGAGCCTGCTTGAGCATTCCCTCCAGGAATAATTTGGTCTGGTAGGGCCTGTTTCCGAATTGCTGGTCATAATCAGGGGGAAAGATATGCGAAAGAGAACTGTGACAGGTCCTGTCCGGATAACTTGCATAACGGCCGTCAGAGGGCATCTGCGCTACCGGCCAGTGATTCCAGGTGGGAAAAATGGCATAGTCAGTAATCTCGCCGCCATAAATATTTGACCATATTATTTTATCAACGATGGTTACCGGATCGTATTCTCCCTTGTAATTGACGTGATGAATATTGGCGTGTTCTGGTTCATCTATGCCGTCCGGTGGAAGCGGGTTCCAGTCATAGGTTTTATGGGCACCGTCTATGCGTGCGATGGTAAAGGTGGCTTTTCTTTCTATCAGGTCATGAGGATGTTGATCCGGGCCAAAGATGGCCATTGACTCCTGCCATTCATGTATCCTCTCCCCGCTTGTCCACAGGTGTTCTACTTTGGCTGCTACACCATCCGGGTAAATATAAAAATACCAGTCTGCCACATCGTACCAGCCTGTTTCCTCCACATAATTTGCCTTGAATTTATTCACGTCAACCAATGGGAAACGGTAATGTACCACTGCCCTGGCCGGAGTATTTTCAAGAATTCTGACATAGTTGTAGAGACACTGTTTATCGGACATGGGCTCCTGGCAGCCTTCACCACCTGAGGTACTCCATGTTTCGTTAAATTCATTGCTATACCAGAAATTGTTATCATTCACCATCATGGGGATATAGCTTACCCCTTTCCAGAAGATGAACTTGCAAGGATTATTGTCAAACTCCACAACCACATCGGAATGTTCACTGAAGCGCCACATATTGTCCCAGCTGTCATAGAATTTCAGATCGGTGTAGTAGGCCCCAAAACCATTCCTGTTTTCACCGGCAGGAAGTACCCTTTGGTCCAGGTCGGCGGGGTTTTCAGGCTTATAATAAGTAATGATCTCCATGATCTCCTTTTGAGACAAAGCCTGCTCATACACCTTTACTTCATCTATGAGTCCATCGAAAGAGTAGGTTCCGGGGAAGGTATTTTCCCTTACAGGATCCGTCGGACGCCGTTCTTTTCCCCTTCCTATTTGAATATCCCGGGAGGATAGCTCAATATCAGCTTTGGCGATATCCTTTTCAGCAGATTTTCTGCCATCCACCCACAGTTCCATTTTCCCGGTTGTCTTGCTGAATGTGGCGGCGATATGATACCATGTTTTTCTCTCGAGCCGGACATCCGAAGTAAGTTCTTCCCATGCGCCTCCAACCCTTATTTTAAATCCTGGGTGCCCATTCCCGTCTATGCCGAGGAAATATCCCCTGTCATCCTCCTTCAGGTATTTGACGTGAAATTCTATTTCATCATAGTCGATCTCCTGGACAACATCGACATCTCCCTCCTGGTTATCGGGATCACCGCCAACGAGGCCCACCGACAGGTCGCCCTCCCGTTTGTTAATGTCCGTGATATCGTATTTCCCCCTGAACAAACGAACCTCCTCGGGCACATCATCAGTCTGCTGAATGATAGGGCACCAGCTCCACGGATAGGCACCGATGGCGACCCAGCCTTCCAGCGTGATGGCCTCAAGGGGTGACGGTCCCTCACTGGCAGGGATCTTTACGGTTGTTTTATAACCATCAAATTGAAGGGCTGTACCCGAGACACCACGCTTCCATACAGTCTTATCACCGCTAACTTCTGATTTTCCACCTTCGATGCTTTCTGACGTGTGATCACCGCTGGCCTCATCGAATTTGAACCAGGCAACCGGGTTTGAAACGGTCTTACTAATGATTGAAGATCCCTCTATTCTCTCTGGTGAATGTGTAAGGCTGGCCGGAACCAGATCCTGGCTGACCAATCCTTTTGGGTCCAGATAGAAGGTCTGGGTTATCTGGTTACCCGGGTCATTCCAGTTATCTATCTTCTCGGTTCCCTTTTTAACCGTTCTTGTCACGCGGCCATCGCTTTGAATTTTGAAATATTCATCTACGAAATTGATTGCCGCAACACCGGTATGTGGGTTTGTTCCATCAAACTCCGGCAGGTACCTCCAATGGACGATGGCATGATGCTCATTGTTTTCGACAAGTGCTACCCGTGCATAGGTATTTACCTTGTCATGCATCCTGGAAATGCCATCTCCTTTCCTGGGGATGAGCTCTTCTACATAGAATTGCTGTCCTGAACTGTTTTCCCAGTAGGGCAGGTAGCTTGCTCCTCTCCAGAAGACAAATTTCCCCATATCATTTCCCAGGTCAACGATGATATCCGCATATTCCCCTGTACGGTCATACTTTTCCCATGCTGCACCGGTGGTTAATTTGGTGTAATAAGCACCAAAATCTCCTGAAGTATCAGGGGACTGGGTACAGCTGACCAGGAAGATGGAAATAAGGAGGATGATATGCATTAATATGCGCGCGTTCCAGCTTTTTGCTTTCATAGTAAATCTGATTAATCTTTTTAATTCACAGTCCGGATAGTTATGGTTGCCTGCTCAAGATCCCCTGACCGGGCAGTAATATTCACTTTACCAGGATTTGCTGTCGATTTTATTACAAGCAGGCATATCCCATGAAAGGCCGATCTCCTTTTCTCCTGGTAGCTCTCAATGCAAGCCGGGTTCCCATTTCCGACACAGGCCAGGGTACCTTCCCCTTCGATGCTGAAATGAACGAGGTTGCCAGCTTCCGGACAGAGATTGCCCTCTTTGTCTGTAATTTTTACCGTGACAAATGAAAGATCATTTCCGTCTGAAAGTATGGTTGTGCGATCTGGGATCAACTCAATGTTGCTCGGTGGGCCAGCGGTCAGAATTTCTTTTTCACATAAGGTTTCACTGCTGGTGTTGTAGCCCACCGCTTTAATCCCTCCCGGATGATACACCACATCGTCCCATTTAAAACGGTATAAACCCGGTTCTTTCTTTTTTCTTCCCTTCGATTCACCATTTACAAACAGCTCAACCTCGGGGCAATTTGAATAAACATATACGGGGGTTTTTTCACCCTCCCTGCCTTCCCATGTCCAATGTGGAAGCAGGTGCACCATGGGTTCATCGGTCCATTGGCTCTGGTAAAGATAAAACCGGTCTTTTTTAAATCCGCACATATCCACAATTCCGAAATAAGAGCTGTGCGCCGGGAAATATCCCTCCTCGTATGGATCAGGTTCACCGTGATAGTCAAATCCCGACCAGACAAACTGACCTGCCATCCAGGGGGCTTCCTGCAGCCTGAATTCCACATCAGGCAGGGCCCCAAATCCTGTATTCACCAGGTCGTAAGAGGAGATCTGCCTGGATTCGTGACGATACCCTCGATATATCTCAGCCACGGGGAAATGATATTCTCCCCTGGAACTGAGGGTGGCTGAGGATTCGGTTGACAGCAGCGGGATATTAGGGTATTCATTGTGTATCCTTTTATACCTGTCCTGCCAGTAGTTCATACCAAAAACATCAAAACACCGTTCCAGTGTTTGATCAAATTGAGTCGTCAGATGTATGCCTGCATTTACCGGGCGGGTTGGATCCATCTCACGGCATATATCCGATAACAGTTTGGCATGTCTTTTACCGGTTTCTGTATCCAGGTCCGGGATCTCGTTGCCGATGCTCCACATAATGATGGAAGGATGGTTGCGGTCACGCTTCAGCAGGGCACGCGTGTCTTTTTCAGCCCATTGTTCGAACCATATATTATAACTATTCGGGACTGCATACTTGGCCACGGACCATTCATCAAATGTTTCATCAATTACCAGTATTCCCATCCTGTCGCAAAGTTCAAGCTGTTCCGGAGAAGGTGGATTATGGGCACACCGGATCGCATTCACCCCCATTTCCTTCATGATTTCAAGCTGCCGCTCCGTGGCCCGTCTGTTTACGGCGGCACCAAGCGGTCCAAGATCATGGTGCAGGTTTACACCTTTCAGCTTTATATGCCTCCCGTTCAGGAAGAATCCCTTGTCCGGATCAAAATGGAAATACCTTATTCCAAAAGGCGTCTGGTAGGTGTCCAAAGTCTTACCCTCCCGAATAACCGTAGTCTGGGCTATATATATATGAGGGTCATCGATATCCCACAGCCTGGGATTTTCAACTTCCAGTTGCTGGGATATTTCTGTCTCCTGGCCGGGATTAACATGGATATCCCGCTGCTTCACAGTTGTCAGCACCTGCCCGTTTTCATCCAGGATGGATGTTGAGAGTTCCACCCTGGCCGTTACACTATCAGCGTTTTTTAATATGGTGCTTGCCTTTATATCAGCCCCGTTATCAATAATTTCAGATGCCGTTAAAAAGGTTCCCCAGTGGGCTACATGAACCGGATTTGTGAATGTCAGCCATACATTCCTGTAAATTCCTGAACCCGGGTACCACCTGGATGAGCTGTCCTGGTTCTCTACCCTGACGGCCAGCAGGTTTTCACCATTGCGGTTGATCTTATCAGTCAGATCCATTGCAAACGATGTGTAACCATATGGCCATCCGCCTATATATTCGCCATTTAGCCAGACCTTTGAATTTCTCATGATACCATCGAATTCAATCATCAGGTTTCTGGTATCCTGCGGAACGGTGAATGATTTGCGGTACCATCCTATACCCGGATACGGCAGGTATCCCCCCTTAAACCCCACCTCTTGTGTAAACGGTCCTTCAATACCCCAGTCAT